>DATMAT010000062.1 GCA_035559815.1 Thermodesulfobacteriota bacterium | reverse complement strand
GGTTACTATCCAGTTCTTCTGATGCACATCTATACCTAGAAAAAAGTCTTGATTGGTGTAATCTATCCCTTGTTTCTTCATGACGGTTCCCTCCTTAGTTTTTTGTTAATTATAAGAAGGGAACCGTTTATACTTAACCCCTTTTTAACATAATTCCTCAGGACAGGCTCTGAGCATAGCGAAGGGGTTGAAATGACAGGCAAAAAAGAAAGAACCCTTTTTAATCTTCCCTGTAAGCCTGTCGTGATCTGAGCGTTTTTACCTCTTTTAATCCATAAACCGACCTATATGCAACAAGAAATCATTGTTTGCTATTCTTAGGAAATGCTAGGTCAGAACCCCAGCGTCCTCGCTTTTGTATTAAGTTTGCCACCTCTTCCAAATCATGGTAATTCCCCCGCCAAGTTGTATACATAAATCCGATAACTCCTCTTACACCTTGGACTTCAACTGCGTCTAGCGCATCAAGCCATTTTCTAACATTGCCTACACTCTCATAATATCCAGCTATAACCTGTCTATTCCCACGAGAATGCCAGAACCTCATACTAGCGACTTTATCTTTAGCACTCGCGCTTCCCCAGTTCATGATAATTATGTTTGAAGATACACCAAGCCACGACTTGGCAACAGTCCCTTTTACCATCCAATAATTATTTATGGCGTTATGGTAGGGGTCGAACATATCATTCCATACATAAATATCCCAATTCGGATTTATGCTGCGCAGCCTCTGCTCAGAAATACGTATGGCTCGAGCCATGTATTCGCCACCAGTTGCAGTTCTACATGACGGATCCCAGTTTGCCACGCGCCACTCGTCGTAATTCATCATAAATCCGGGGGGCGATAGAAAGTTATTCAATCGCTTAGCAATATCCATATTAATATCAAAAAACTTCTCATAGCATGCACTAGCCTCTGGTGTATTGTATACGACATCCGCAAGTTGATACCAGGTAACTCTTAAAGCCTGTCCCTCAGGAATGCTAGAGTTAGGTCTAATTATAAGCTTTTGTTTGTCTAATAGATAGTCACTTCCCTCATCGTATGTTCTCTTTCCATCCCATGAGCTTACAGTTATCGGGATTGATGATCTTCTTACCATCTTTTTCAGTCCAACTTCCTTTAGAGTAACATCGTCAAACCACACTTCTCCACGTCCTTCTTTTGACCATGCCCCCAGCCATATCGTAATTTTCTTATTACTTAAACTGTTAAAATTGATTGTATATTTCTCCCAATCTTGGGTCGTATTAATATGTTCCCTGGCGTAATGCGCCCTTGAATACAACTTATCATCGCCCTTCTCTCCCGAAATGTAAATTTTGACATCATTAGGCTTATTAAAATTTCGAGTCTTGATCCATAACGATAGCTCATATGCGCGAAAAGGAGCTACTGATACTTTCTGACGAATACGTGCATGCCCGTGTCTTGGATCACCAACCCCTGGATCCTTTATTTTAATGGAAGCTCTGCCTGAGTGTTTTACTACGGTGTCTATAAATGTAATTTTTCCTGGCTGATCAACTATCCACTTGGTCGGTTGATGCCCTATGGATTTCTCAAATCCTGAATTCTGCAAATCTACCGGCAGATCGGCTTCTAAGTAAGCGAACTTACCTTTAACCACAAACTTTGTTCCTATTACGGGGAAAGCCTCAGCTAGATTTCGATCTTTGCGGGTTGGAGCCCATTGGTCAAACGCAACAGGAATTATAGTCACACCCAGCTTACTAGCCTCACTTCTGATACGAGCAAAATTCCTGAAGTAAGTCCGGGATTGCTTTTCTATGTTTCTCCAGGAACCACGTTCTCCTATCACAAACCCATTATATCCGACTGCTGATGCCCGTTTCATAATGCTAACCAACCTGTTGACGTCGGCTTGATTATTCATATTGCCTCGAAAAAATACATAGCGCTTTTCGAATTTGTTTTGGCTTGGTATTGGTTCACCAAAAGATTTTTCTTTACTCCAAACAACCTTGGGGCAAACGTCCACAAAATTAGCTATCAGCAAGCAAAGTGTTAAGGTAATAAGCAAAAGAATTGAAATGATTAATCTATGTCTTTTCATGATTATATATAATCCTGAATCCTGCGTGAAAGTGACTAGTTAAAGCTTCAATATTTTAATACTTTTCAATGCATGTTGAAATGCCTCTTTATAATAAAAATTTGCTGGAAGTTTTAATATCGGTCGATTCCCCGACCTGACGAACTCTCCAGGGATGAGCAATAATCGATATCGTAAAGTGCTTAATGTCAGAGGATGATATTCTTTCGGCAAACATAATCGCTTAAACCAATTCAATAGATTGTAGGCAAATAAGAGGATATGAAAATATGCCTCGTTTGCCTGGAAGTATTTCGTCGGTATTTTGGCTAAGGGGTAATCGTGCTTGAGTTCTTTGATAATCAGCTCGACCGCTGCTCGCTGGTTGTAGAACTTCCAGCAATTGAGCGGGGTCAGTTTCATATTGGTGACGAAGACCTGATAACTGTAACGACCAAGGGTAAATAAACTGAGTTGTTGTGTTTGCTCTTCCGGTAGTGGTCGACGAATGGCAATAAAGCGATACCGTTTGCTCCATCGATGGGGTTGATAGTAAAACTCGGAAGACTCTGCTCCAGAGGAATGCTTTTGATATCGGAGTGATTGAAGTTTTCGTTTGATGGGTTTTGTTGCTTTGGCAACGATGATAAATTGAGCTTTGTCTTCTATCGCCTCGATGATCTCGTGGTCGAAAAATCCTTTGTCTGCGCGTACTTTGATGGTTTTTATTACTGATTCTGGCAGCTTGGCAAACGATGCTTGCAGGAGTTGGATTGCTCCGGTAGACGTGTGTGTATCGCCCGATCGGAGTTCTCCGTGCCAGTAGTCCTTGGTAAGGCCATTGAAACAGAGAAGTGGATGATAGGAGACTCGCCCGGGTTTGAGAGGATTGTAGCCAACCCGTGCCAACTCTTGTTTGCCATAGAGTTTGAGCATAGTTGAATCTAAATCGAAGATGACCGCTGTCGGTTTTTCTGGTTTTCCAGACATCATGGACAACAGTTTGTCGTGCAGGGCTCGGAGCTTAGGTAATGCCAGTGGGGCCATCCGTAACAGGAATCGTCTGAGTGTAGTTAGATTGGGATATGTCGGTAACCCGGTGAGATATTGAAAGACACCATTATGTCTCAAAAGATGTGATGTTTCTATATGACCAAGACCGAGGATGATTGGATAAATGAGCGACAATAGTTCTTCTGAAATAGTGAAACGATTGTTGCGTTGACTGAATGAGAGTTCCTTTCCAAGCTTTGGTTTGAGTTGAATTTTCTTAAAGAAGCAATATAGAAGATAGACACCACCAAAGTGGGTTAACCGTTTTCCGCTGAATGAGATTTGAAGATTTTTCGGTCCCTGGGCATCCGAAATAAACCTAACTAAAAGGTATGTTTGTTTCGGAGAAGAATTTCCCTTCAATTTATTGATATTATGTGTTATTTGCAACATTTTTGTTAACATTCAATAATTTTTTATGCAGGATTCAGGATAATTCAGAATTCGATATAATGAAACTCCTTGCTACAAGGAGGCTGTCTGATAATTATCTAAAATATTAAGAAATTCAATATGAAACCGTCTCGTATGAAGAATATTCGGTTTCTGTTGTGCTAATTTTGTTGTCGATGAAGTTTTTATCATCTTCCGCATTCTCTCTAAAAGTAAGCAGTCTACTGAACATAACCGAGACTGCGCAATTTCTCCTCCAGGCTAGGGTCTAATTTCTGGTTTCCCTTCTCATATTCCGTTTCAGTATTGAAACTACTGGCAAAAACGCTCAGGTCCACCACCGCATCTTTCACACTCGACTGTCTCGGCAAAAAAACATCCTCTTTTTCGAGTGGGTCCTGTTCAAGGTCATAGAGCTCGAATTTTTTTGCCTTGCCCCTCCAGAGTAATTTCCATCGCTTCTGAATGGCGAAATATAAATTCCGTTCAATGCCGTATAGCATCCTGTGGTTCATGTTGTCCGATTTCTCCTGAATTAAAGGAAGAAGGCTGCGACCCTCAAAATGTTCTTTTTGCGAGGGGGCAAGGTTTATGTTAGCAAGATCAACCATGGTAGGAAGTATGTCAAGCGTAGATACGTTCTCTTCCATGACCGAGCCTATACCGTCAATTTCTGCTGAGCCCGGAGGCTTTATGAACAACGGAACACGGATCAACTCATCATATGCCTTCGTTGAGCAATGCGCATATGAATCGTGCTCCCAAAACTCTTCGCCATGGTCGGACGTAACTACAATCATCGTATTATCATAAAGATTTAACCTCTTCAATAACTGAATAAGCTTTGCTAAATACTCGTCAGTGTACTTCAGCTCACCGAGATAAAGTTGAAGCGCGTTTTTCCTGATGGCCTCCGGGACTTCACTGATCTTTCCGGTTTTCTTCATCGCCGAAAGCTCCCAGTGAGAACGGAAGTCATCAAACCTAAAATCGCTATCCAGATATTCCTTGGGAGGCATATAAGGAGCATGCAAGTCCATAGTCTGTACATAAATGTAGAAAGGACGCGCATGGTTTTGAGAGAGATAACTCTCCAGTTTGTAATAAAGGTCTTTTATATCCTGATAATAAAATCCGGAGTCAACCAATCCATATTGGTATGCAAATTTGGTATTCTGCGTACCCAGGGCTTTTAAAATGTAAACTCCGAGCAGGCTGCCTCCCTTTATACCCCTAAAATGGTCAAACCCTTGATTGTAATCAAAAGCTTCGCTCGTGACGGGGTTCGCAGAGAATCCAACCGTTTCATATCCTGCTTCTTTGAAGATTTCTGCTGTGGTAATTTCGTTCTCATCCAACCAACCGAACTCATCGAACTGACGTCCTGAGCTTACAAAATTGAAGCTCGAAGTCAGGATTGCCGGGACACTCCAGGAGGTGCAGGAAGCAGTCGAGTATGCGCGGACGAATTGAAACCCATCTTTAGCCAATTCGGTAAATGCTGGATATTGTTCCAGCAGGCCCGGGTCCAGGTACTTCCCTCCCAGGGTGTCAATGACTATCTGTATCACGTTAGGGGAATCCCGATGAGGTTCTCGGTCCGAAGTAAGCCCGGCTTGTTCCGGTTTCCAAGCCAATATCCAAATCCAAACGAGACCTGTTAGCAGAATTAAGAAAAGCAAAACTGTAATTGAGCCGGATAAGAAATCTTTTCTCGTTGCACGCTCGACACAATACTCAAAAAAGAAAGCTACAAGTAGAGCTAAGCAGCCAAGAAGAAAACCTTTCACAAACCATATTAGTACTCCGAGGTTAAATATTTGACCTGCCAGAGCAACTTGCTGGGTTATTTCCACTTCTTGTTGATGCAGCCAGGTTATAACAGTAAAAGATATAGCGGAGAGAAAAATAAGCAGTAATCCAAGCCTTAGCTTTAGCCGAGTTCTAAAAAGGAAATTCAACAAAATACAGGGAATTAATGTCACACATAATACAACCCCGGTAAGCAGTAATCCCCCCAATAACCAGCCAGACAATGAAGAACGGAAGAAAAAGCGTTGACTGAAAACAAGGCTGCTTATCAAAAATAAATCCAAAAACAGCAGCAGATAAAGTCCCCAAACAGGCCACAACAAGCCCGCCGGATGGTGGTCTATTAAGAATTTAAACACCAGGCATAACACTCCGGCAGCTACCATTGCTAAAAAGAAATGCGACACAATGTACCATGGAAATCCGGATAAAAAGAGGCCAAGTGCAGGATTGCTTTCCCACTCAAAACGTGCTTGAGATATTACTCTAAGTTCGAGGGAAATTATCAAAAGCCCGAATAAGCCACCCAATAGAACAAAATAAAAAAAATGGCGCAGATTCATTACTTATTCCAACCTTATTATAGAGTGTAGCCGTATTTAAGTTTTCTTGAGGGATATAATTTATTTATTCTCAAATCCATGATAAGCGTAACTTGTTTAAATTTTTACCAATCCATCCAACTGGACAAATCTTTTCCGGTCACCTGGGACAATTTACTGATATCATCATAGTAATATTCTTTTAAAGTCTGGGCTAATCCTGCGCTCTTGAGAAATTCTTTATATGATATCTTTGGCTTGTTGTCCGACTTGTTTATCCTTCTCTTTGGAATCAGGTCAGTAGGATCAACGTCTCTCAACCCAAGTGCCATTAAAACGATCTTAAGTAATGCTACTGGATTATCAGAGATCTCCTGATAAAAAAGAATATTGATCCTAGAAAGGCTATTTCTTATATTCGAATAATATAAACCCCGTTCCCTACAATCCCCTATATTTCTTTCAATATAATCTTTTATATTCTTAATTCCATTCCTATCTCTAAACCTATGATTGCGTATATCATGAAAATACTGCGATACTATCCTATCAAACGGGTCGCGGAGAATTACGAATACTTTGGTTCCGGGTAGCTTATTTACAACCTCGTCAATGACCTGAAGATAGGTAACCGATTTTTCTCCGTTCAATCTACTCCCGCTCAAAGAAAACAGCGCCAGGTACTCCTCCCAGGTCCATCTACGGCGGTTTGAAGTGAAATAGTGTAATTCTGTGGGTGTGCCCCAGATGTCCGGATGATTGCTTAAAGCGTCCATTAACCAGGTAGTCCCGGCTTTCTGGGCACCGGCAATTATGAAGTCCGGCTTTCTTAACACCGGCAAATTATCGAGATATCTCCGGGCATGTTGGTGAGCCCCCAGCATAAGATAAATGTACAACTTTTGACTTTCACTCAAGCTCCTTATATTTTCGATTCTCCCGGCTATCCGGGGAATTATGCCTTCGCATAACTCTTCATAGCTGAACTCCTGATATAGCTCATCGGTCACGTTTGAGACAACCTGCGGGTACTCTAAAGCCTTTGACGGCAAGTTATTGATGAATTTGGCTATTGCATCCCTGCCCTTTTGGTCAATCTTTGATTTTATGTAGATTCTGCACGTACGAGCCCTGGCCTTTCCCGGCATGAATGGTATCGAACTTAAAACCGGTGTATAGCTCGCCAGGGAATCATGCCACCTTAAAATATGGGGTATCAGATCCAGTCTAGCCATCGTCTTTAGAATTACAGATCGCTCCCTATGTGCCTTCTAATAGGTTACAAATAACTGAGCTCTATCTTTATCCGAAGATTCTTCTGAAATGTTTGTCAATATCAGAATCGGGTTTCCATCCCAATTCCCTCTTAATTTTGGAGTTATCATAGTCGAGCTCTTTGGCACAGCTTTGCAAATGAAAGGGTGAAAGGTAAGACGAGATTCTCTCTAAGTGAGGGCTGTATTTGCTCAACTTCCCGGCAATGGAGCCGACGCCGGATGCCAATGTGTAGGGAAAAGAAATGTAGTATATACGCTCTTTGCCGTACTCATTGAGTTTGCTGAGATATTCCATCTGGGTAAATCGCTCGTCGTCGACGACATTATAAACCTGTCCGACGCTGTTTTCCGAGTTCCCCGCCAGTATCAATGCATCCACCACGTTATCTATATAAACCACCGGAAGGGTCACGCTATTGAGGCCAATCTTGACGAAAAACTTTCCAACAAGCTGATACCCGATCCTGGGTAGTTGATTTACTCTCCCCGGGCCGTAAATTACACCGGCCCGCAGTATGGTGGCAGGCAACTGGTTGTTTTTCACATTCTCAAGAATAATCCGCTCAGCCTCAATCTTAGATTTAATGTAGTTATTCAGATGATTACTGGTATAAGGGCTATCTTCCATTATGGGCCTGTTGCCGTTTTCGGGGATTCCATAAACAGCGATCGAGCTTATATACACAAATTTTTTTATTCGGTGTTGTAAGGCAGCCTGCACCAATCTCTCGGTACCCTTGATAGTTCCCTCGACGTAATCAGACCATTTACCCCCCATCGTTGCCGCTATATGATAGATTACGTCTATTCCCTCGACAGCCGAGAAAACGCTTTTTTCATCGGATAGGTCTCCTATGAATATATCTATCGGGCGATCCTTCACCAGACCCTCTATTTTCCTTGGATTCCGAACCATCGCCCTTATGTAATAGTTGTCATTCTCACTTAATTTCTTCAAAAGGTTTGCCCCTACAAACCCGCTGGCGCCGGTTATAAGAATCTTTACCTTAGCCGATGAATCCGGTTGGACCCTATACTTCTTCATCAGGGCCGCATTGTCCCTGGGATAATCGATCTGTTTCCAGACCGTATCCATGATTCGTAAGGCGGTCAGGCCGCTCTCCGGTGGGACCGGAGAAGGGATACCCGTTTCGATTGATTTATAGAACTCGGTGACTAGCCTCTCTAGGCCTTCGTAGGGGAAAAATCTCCCGGTGAGCACCTTTCCCGTATTGGATAACGTGCTGGTCAGAATCTGGGACCCTTCTTTCAGATTAAAAAGCGCCCTGGAAACCGCCCTGGGCATTTTTCCATGGGAGCGTTGAATAATCCGCTTGTTAAAGAAATCCACGGATATATTTCCGTTGGTTCCGTAAAGGGTTAGGTGGTAGAACCGGGGGCTGGCTGCCAACGAAAGATTAATATGCGCGGTAATGCGGCCATCCCCGAGGATAACCTGCAACTCACTGGGAATTCCTGGCGGAACGACTCCAGCCTCAGCCGAAAGCGAGTATACCGAAGTGGGGTTGCCTATAAACGGTATTATAACGGAAAGCGGATGGTCCAGAAGGTTCTGGAAAATGCCGCCGGGGAGCTGATAGACCCAGTGCCTGTAAGCCTGCGTGAAATAGCGTCCTTTAGAGTCCGAACCAAGGTCGGACCCGTAGCAACATTCTATAGAGCAGATTGTTCCTACATCCCCACGCTCTGCCAGCTTTCTCGCTTCTACCATGACCGAGTCAAAAAGATGGTTATGGCCGACACAAAGCTTAAGATTCTTTTGTTTGGCCAATTTAACCAATTTTTCCCCTTCGGCCGCATTCATGCACATTGGTTTTTCCACATAAACGTGGCAGCCCCCCTCTAGAGCCATTTTAGCCAGTTCATAGTGATATTGAGGAGGGGTGAGTATATGAACTACTTCCGGTCTCTTCTTCTTCTCGATTAAGTCAGGAGGATTAGTGAATCTATCGGATATGTGAAATTTGGAGGCGGTGTTTTCCAATACCTCCACGTTGACGTCGGCAAGCCCTACAATCTCGACATTCGGATATTTTTTAATAACCGGAATGTGTATATTAGCAATCTGCCCGCAACCAATGATGCCCACTCTCATACGAATCCCTCCATCAAACTCTTTTAGCGACGTGGATAGCCGCTTCAAAGGTAAAACCTATAAATAGGCTGATACTTGCATTAGTCTGAACTTAATCAAACAAACACTAAATTTAATTATATCCTGGGGACAGTCACCTTTAACTTTGTTGTCATGCTGAACCCTTCGCTATACCCCAGAGCTCGTCCCAAGTACATTATATAAGCTTGGTAAAAAATCTTAAAATCGGATCCTTTACCTTCGCTCCATTAGACTTTTACATAGAATGAATGGTCATTATTATTTCTCTTTACCAGCGGATGTATATCCGCTCATACTGAGTTTTATTGAAGTATGAACTCAAAACGTAAGGTGTTCGCCCTTCGACTGGGCTCAGGACGAATGGGGTTATTGACTTAGTCATGATATTCAGTATGACAATATGGGGGGTTGTCTCTCCTGATATAATTTACTTTGACTATGTCCGGAAGCTCATATTCTGGTATGCCTTAGCTATTCATCTCAAGCTGTTTATTCAAAAAATACGCAACCTGGGATTCGGAAATGTATCCTTTCTTGACGAGATTTTCCCCTATTTTACCGCCGCGCACCCTTTGGTTCTCCAGACCGTCCATTAACTGCTCCTCAGTTATGACTCCCGATTCCAGCAGTATCTGACCTATTAATTTATGACTACCATTATCGTTATTCTTAATTATCCAGCTACCCTTTCCATTCTGTACCACCTGCAGGTTTAGAAAGTGTCTAAGCTCCGGATGAGTAATATAGCCCAATTGGATAAGATTCTCACCTACCTTTCCACCCCATACCCTTTGGTGTTCTAAAGCGTCATTTAATTCCTGGTCGGTTATAACCCCGGCTTCCAACATAATCTGGCCTATCAGCCTTTCCGCCCTCTTCTCCCTCTCCGACCATTTGAATGTGAAGGTAATCCAGAAAGATATCAAAATAAGCTTTAAGTCCAGCCAAAAACTCTGATTCTTTATGTAAAGTAGGTCATAGCGCAATTTTTTTCTGGGCGGGGTGTTGTAATTTCCGTAAACCTGGGCCAGCCCGGTCAGTCCGGGAAGTACAAGAAGCCTGTCGTTAAAATCAGGAATTTCTTTTAAAATCTCCCTGGCAATCTCCGGCCTTTCCGCACGCGGGCCGACAAAGCTCATGTCGCCCTTGAATATGTTTAGTAACTGCGGCAGCTCATCCAGAGCGGTCCTTCTGAGGAAACCGCCTATCTTTGTAATGCGATGGTCCTCCTTGTTCGCCCATACCGCGCCGGTCTGCTGTTCAGCATCCTTTATCATAGACCGAAACTTGAGCAGTTTGAACACCCTTCCCTTTTTGCCCAGCCTGGTCTGGCTATAGAAGATGGGTCTTCCGTCCTCAAGATATATTGCGGCGGATATGATAACCCAGAGAGGGAAAGAGATCACCAGACCGATGAAAGACAAGAGCAAATCAAAAGGTCTTTTCAGGTAGGACTCTTTGGTATTCATTTTCATTTGTCTTTCTTGGGCTTCAACGTAATGTCTAGAATCAAATTTGTAGTTTTTGAGCAGACTCATATTGGCCCCGTTTAGTTCATAACTTAAGGGACTTACAACCAAATATTTTTTAGCTTAAAAAGAAAGGGTTCACCTAACATATACTTTTTACCCCGAAACTGCAAAAGGTCAGAAAGGTTACTTAGCGTAAATAATCCATTTCTATAGAAATTAATCAATCGGACTTTAGTTGTGTTGTTAGTTGACAAAAAATTTAAATCTAGAACGCAGATAAAACCTTAGTCCTATATTTTGAACTAACTTTGGCAGGATATTCCAAACCTCATAAGAGAGGATAAAATACACAATAATAAGTGGATCTTTTGATGCTTATAGGTCAATACGGTGTTGTTAAGTAATAGGCACCTTGTACTTTACAATCTCCTTTCCGGCGAATGCCTTTAAGACCCCTATAGCCATACCTAAAATCCCCAAGCAGAAGCTGAATGGAGCAGATAGAAGCGGAAGTGTTTTAATCCTTCCTTTCTCACACGCAAACCCAACTAAGGCCAATGAATAGAATGCAACCTGTAAGCAAAAAGTGAATTGATAAAATAGCTTATCCAAGAGAAATAGGTTCGATATAAAAGCAGTAACCATAAGGAAAAAAGAAAACCATCTCAAAATCTTATGTGATATGAGAGAAAAAGCTACCAGCGGAAACTTTAGGGGATTTAAAAGCTGTTTTCTGCTGAGTATCCCGGTCAGGTTCCGTAAAGTCATTCTGATCCTGGTTCTAAATTCTCCTCCAATCGAAGAGGGAAAATCATCATATACCATAGCCGATGGCTCGAAGACAACCCGGTAACCTTGAAGGACAGTGTCTAGGGGAACAATACAATCTTCTCCGTACTTACCATCCAGAGGAACAAAAAGTCTTTTTCTTATTGCCAAGCTGTTGCCGCTAGCTTTAGCCAGTACTCCGATTTCGCTTTCATACCTGCGAACAGCATTTTCGTAACGCCAATATATGGATTGCCCTTCGGATATATTTTCCCCTTCGGAAAGCAAGCATATTTCCGATGTCACGCATCCTACTTTTGGGTCATTAAAATTTCTGACTATATTTTTGAGAAAAGCTGGGTCAAATAAGGTGCCAGCGTCTGTGAATACTATTATCTCGCCCTTAGCCTGTTTAACTGCCGCATTCTGGGTAATGCTCTTACCTTTGCCCTCATGCACCGAAAGTATGACTCCTCTGTCTGCGTATTGTTTGACAATCTCATTTGTCTTATCTTTAGAACCGTCTGAAGCTACCAAGATTTCCAGCTTATCACTTGGGTAATCTAATGAAAGTAGGTTCTCTAATCTTTTCCTTATAACCTTCTCTTCATTAAAAACCGTCAATATTATAGTAACTCTTGGGTAATAATCCTTCTTATTAACCGGCCTTTTTCTACATAGCGCCAGAGTCTGCAATACCAGCAGATAACCACCCCAGGCATAGATTAACAAAAAGGCAGTAAACCAAAATAAAATAATTGCCATTATAACGATCTCATCAAAATTAAGATCTTATCAGTAGTTAAATTACACTTCCTCCGCTGTTCTAGATAATTGAAAGAAAAACCAGAGCTTTAATAGTAAACCGATTAAAACTTCCAGTTGGCTTTATTATACCGCTGAAGCAGTCTCCTTGATTATATCCGCGAACTTCTCCAGTTGAACCTCTAGTGTAAAGCCTTTTGCTTTATTAAGCGCAGCCCGTCCCATTCTCAGTCTTAAATTGGTATCATTAGAAAGTTTAATGAGTGCATCGCTTAGGCCATCCACATCTTTTGGGTTAACCAGGATGCCTTCTACACCGTCTTCTATAAGAAGGCCTGGGATACTTCCAACTCTAGAGGCAATTATAGGTAAACCACAAGCCATAGCTTCAGGAATAACCTTGGGAGAACCCTCATACAAGGAGGGTAATACAAATATATCCGCACTTTCGTAGTATTTCATTAGTTCTCTTCTATCACCTATTGCATCGATAAAGTTAACATTTGTGGATATTCCTAAATCTCTCACACTAGTCTTAAGTAGCTCAAGATAATTAGGATGCCTGGTGGGACCGATTATGTTTAACTTTATATTTACGCCCGCATCTTTTACTCTACCAATCGCTCTTATTAAGTACTCTAATCCTTTCTGAGGATGTATTCTACAAGCTGTAATGGCGGTTACCGTATCTTTATTTGGTCTATTTATTATCTCCCCGTTTTTGACATCGCTAGAAGATATAGTTGTACTAATGGTTATATGCGGTTTATTTTCGTTTCCGAACATATCATACACTTCCTTGCTATCGACAATAGTAGTAGCGTGCTTGATCATGAATTTAATACTGAACTCATAATACTTGCATATGAACCACCCTAGGATTTTCTTCCACAATCTCTCTCTTTTGTATTTCTCCCACCAGAAAAGTTCATGACGACCATCAACAAATAATACAATCGGCTTTCTAAATATCTTGCACAACAAATAAGCAATATGGTTTGGAAAATAAGGCTCGAAAATTAGGACCGCATCCCATTTACGTCTGTACTTCAGAAACAATTTTACGAGAGCCAATGATATTTCCGGCAATTTTGTTATATACATCTCATATCCATTTCGAAAAAAAGGTAAACTCTCAACGTTATAATCACTTAAATCAATTTCCGTTGGGAAACTAACATTTGAGTCCTCCTTTAACACCACAACTATATCAACCTTATCAAAGTACCTTCTCAAGGTAAGAAATTGGTGAAACTGATATGATTCTCCCGTATATTTCCCTTTGCTATAAAATACACGAATAGGGTAAAATATCGCTAGTCTCATAGGTTATAAACAAAGTCATAAGATCATACGGACGCATGAAACCTGGAAGATTAAAAGAAATATTTTCCGGGTGCCTTATCCTATCAATATAATTACTTGGAAGCTTGGTATTTTGTTAAGATCCGGTTAACTGCTATGTGCCATCCTCGGATCCTAAAAATGCATAGTTAATAAATCAATAGCTTGCTGCCCAGCGCAAATCCAATACTTTGCCTTCTTCGTCCCCGTTCCAGGTTATCTTGGGCAGGATAATTTCTTCTTTAATCCTTTGACTGTGGTTCTTTATAATTCCAAGCATGCTATTGATTAGAACATCCGACAGATAATGAGGCTTTAACCCCAAGTCCATAAGTTTTGTATGCTTTGGATTGTAATAATGTTGCTCAGCCTCAATTCTAGGATTGGCCATATTCTTGATTCCTACTTTAAAGCCGTGCTTCTCTGCCTGTGACTTTACCAGTTCAGCCAATTGTGTAACGGAAAACACCTCCGTGAATTGGTTGAATACCCGGTACTCACCCGTTTTTGGAGGATTTAGGAGAGCTAACTCCACACATTGCAAGGTATCCCTTATATTTAGAAAGCCGCGACTCTGTCCACCCTCACCGTACACGGTTAGCGGTATACCACATACAGCCTGGACGCAGAAACGATTAAGGGCCGTACCGAAGGTCTCATCATAATGGAAGCTGGTGGACAGACGTTCGTCCAGCTTCGTTTCATCAGTCTCTATCCCATAGACGACTCCCTGGTTAAGGTCCGTGGAACGAAGCTTCCAAACCTTGCATGCAAACATAATGTTATGGCTGTCATGCACCTTTGAGAGATGATAAAAAGAACCCGGCTGCTTGGGGAAAGGGAGTGTATCTTTTCTTCCGTTATGCGTAATCTCGATGAACCCTTCTTCAATATCAATATTAGGGGTCCCGTATTCACCCATGGTTCCAAGCTTTACCAGATGGCAATCAGGCACATTCTGTCTCATCGCCCATAGCACGTTTAACGTGCCAGCGATATTGTTTACCTGTGTGAAAACGGAGCGGTTATGGTCCATCATGGAGTATGGAGCCGAGGGTTGTTCACCATAGTGAACAACCGCATCGGGTTTGAAATGTTTGAAAATCTCTTCCACGACGGGGTAGTTAACTAGGTCGCCAATATATACTTCTATAGTTTTGCCGGTAACCTCTCTCCAAGCTTCAACACGATCATGAAGAGTGCGAATGGGTATCAGAGGTTCGACATTGAGCTCCATCTCCCATCTGCGCTTTGCAAAATTATCCACTACTCCAACACTGTGCCCTTTCTTGGAAAGATACATTGCGGTCGGCCATCCAAGATAACCGTCTCCTCCAAGTATTAATATTCTCATTATCTCGCCTCCTTAAAAACTTTAGTAAGACAACCTTTTCTCTCAGTATTTGAATCCATAAACTAAGATTCTGAAATACCTAGGATTTATAAGTAAAATGATTACATTCAGGGTTGATCGTATTCAATTAGACTTTGGTGATATTTTCCTATAATAAAGGTATTAAGTTTAAAGCATATATATAACCTTAGACCTAGTTGAGCATGAATTCTTGCAAGCCGTCACCATTATTAATTCAACGATAGTCTTCTTTAGCAAACCACTTTGATAGTTAAGGTTTTTACAGCAGGCTCCATTTTAACCCATTATTTTTTGATAAAAGCCTTTGAGTTTTTGGGCTTCCTGCTCCCAATTATATATTTCTTTAATCCTCCTTTGTCCTTCTATTCCCATGTTTCTCATCAGTTCCGGATTACCCAAAAGTTTTTTGACGGCCCCGGCGATTTCCTCCGGGTCTTGAGGATTTATCAGTAAACCACATCCGTTTATATACTCACGATAAATTGGAAAATCAGATGCTACAAGAGGAATCCCGGCGGCCATATACTCAAAGATCTTTGTCGGCACTAAATTCAAATAAAGCGGTTGAGGAAGAAAGCAGCTTAGCCCTATGGTCGCCCTCCTGAGCAGTGTGACCACCTCTTCGAAAGGCTTAATCCCCAAGATCCTTACGTTAGAAGAAGCTTTCTTTTCTATTTCCTCTCTAAAAGATCTTTCCTCAAACCCCCCAACGAGCCATAGCTCAACGCCCTCAAGAAGAGAAAAAGCTTCTACAACCTGTCCTATCCCCCTTTTCCTGGATAATAATCCCGAATAGATAGCTACGGGCTGCTCAGATGGAGATTCCCTTGGCTTCATCAGCTCATCAAAGTATTCAAGAGACGGGAAATTGCTTATTACCATTCTCCTGTCTTCCGGAAATCTCTCCTTATGAGAATCATTAGCCACTATGATTCCATCAAATAGCCTTGAACTAATTCTCTCAAAAAAATCTACAAACATGGATACAGGTTTACGCAAATACTCCGGTATCCAGGATTTTACGAATACTTGCCTGGGATAGTCTTCATGAACATCGTAAATAACCCTCTTGCCCAAAAGCTTGAGAATAAGACCTGACGGTATAAGCTCAGGGTCATGGAAGTGATAAACATCCGCCCTCTGTTCCAGGGATAATTTGAGAGCAACAAATGCTTTAAGCATCCTAGCCGCCCTATTATGCGATTTTGGCAGGGGCAGAATCTCAACGCCATTCACAGTTTCATGCCTATCATGTTGAGCAATGAGCGTTACCCTATAGCCCGCTTTTACTAAGCTCTTAGCCTCTTTGTGGAAGATTCTGTTATCAAACGGAGGATGTACCGTAGAGATGATACAGCAGTGTAATTTAATGTTTCTCACAGTAAGAAGATATGTTGGTTAGTTTGAAGACCAAAACTGTAAAGTTGGATTTCACTTTGTTCTATTATGGTTAGTATAAGGATTTACGCAATCAACTAGCTGCAACAGGTGCTATGGCCGTACGTTTATAACATCAAAATTGTTGTGACGAAGAGCCCTTCGGCAAAGTCCAGAGCAAAGCAACTAGTCCTTATTGTCATCCTGGAGGTAATGTGAGGGACCTATCTCTTTAGATTCTTCACTTCAGAATGAATGGGCATTTTTTATTTCTCTTTACCAGCGGATGTAAATCCGCTCATATTGAGCCTGTCGAAGTATGAATTTAGAACGTAAGGAGTTCGTCCTTCGACTGAGCTCAGAACGAAGGGGGGTATTATTGACTTGGTCATGGTATTCAGAACGACAGCTTGCGTCTGATTGCTTGATGGAGTTTACACTGAACATGTTCGATATCCTCAGCGCAGGCTCCGCAAATCTGCTCGCAAACACAAATAGAGATAATTCTGTAGCATCTGCAGGAAATCCCCAAGTTAAAAATTTAGCGAGGAATAGAAGAATAATTCATTCGATCAGCTAACTGTTTAGTTTGCCTTTCAAACTTTGCTCTTAGAACAATCAATGCTAACATAAACCAAAACCATGGCATGGTGTGTGTAACTAAAGTCAGACTATCGATCATAAAGAAGGCAATTAGCCAAATAAAAATAAAGCGAGTAGTTGGATTACCAATTCTCATTATATTCCTGAAGATATGAATAAAAATCGCTATAAAAATAATAAACCCAAATATCCCCAATTCAGCTAAAACAGCTAGGAATGTATTGTGTGCTCCTTTTGCGCGCCTTGATTGCCAACTAAGATCTTCAATATCAGTAAGTGGTCTATATTGATTCCAAACAAGTTTAAAGTTAGCATAGCCAACACCAAATGGCATAGTATTTTTTATCATTTCCTTTCCCACATCCAAAATTTCAAAACGGCCAGTTACTCTAACCTGTGGATCATCAGAAAAAAGGTAAGTAAGGGTTTTAACCCTTTCCACAACAGATTCGTTGATAACCCCGGAATAATACGCAGAAACCACTCCGAGTACCAAAACTACTGATACACGAGTTACATATTTTACTATTTTTGAATTTCGGTGAAGAATAGCAACTGTTAGAAGAAATGATATGGGTAGAGCTACCCAAACCCCACGGCTTTGGGCTTTTATAATTACATAGGTGATAACTAAGCTACATAAAATAAATATAATCTGTAAGAGCTTATACTTAGTTTTGTAAAAATAGTAGAACATTAATATCATGGACAGGCTAATTATTAGAGAAAAATAATTAGGGTCAAATCCCTTAGCAAATGAGGTCCTTTCGGTGTCACTAACCTTAACCCCCTTGACCAAAGTTATTAACGCAGCAAGAACTGCACCTGCTATAAAGCTCAAGGTAATAATATCGAGCCGACGTTCGTTACGGCAGTAATTTATTATTAGAACGTAGAAGGCTATCATCTGACTTAACCTGACGATAGCATGAAATAGAGCTTGTTTGGTATCTTCAGCCCAAACAGAGCTAAGCACTGCCCAAGCCGCAAATATGCATCCAAGCAACGAAATGCGGTCAAATTTGATTTTCTCGTGTAGTAGGAGAATCCTACTGACGAATACTCCCATAAGCAAAACCCCCAGAAAAAACTCAATCGAGCGAGGCCCACCTATGCGAGTGATAGGTCCTAGAGGAATCAAGAAAAACATTAAAGCGAATCCGACATTCGGATACTTCAGAAGGATAAAGACACCACAAAGACCAACCACCAAGGGTATTGCCATGAGGCCCAATTTATCATCAGTGGTCATCCACCCCAGCATGTAAGCTGTGAATAACAATATAAAAAGGCCGCCCACAACAGGTCCGATTTTTCGGTATGTTGCATAGTTAGTGTTAGTCAGCATTTCTCCTAAATTATAACTCTATGGGTTTTTTGAATCAAAACGGGTAAATCAATAGTGAATTAAGGTTTAGATGTCTGGGTTTAGGGAATGTTCCTACATTATGGTTTAAGATTCCTCGTATTCACTCGGAATGACACATTGCATTAGATTCCTCATAAGCTCCCTCATATTGGTTCGGGGACGGAATGACAAAGTTAACCTCCCTCATGTTAGTTCGGAACAATGCTTGGTGACAAAATATTCACAGGAGTTTATTCCCACGCGTCATTCACACGGCTCAATCCTCCCCCATAACGGGGGAGGATTGAGGATGATGTCAGGGTATTATCGATCAAACAAACAGTTTATGGGTTCATCAAGGAATGGAACAACCATTCACACCAACGTTAAGCCTTTTGTGCACGTTAACACAGGCTGAGTCGGGAAAGTCAGAGCCGTCATTTATGCCGGGTACAGTAGCTCCGCAAGGAAATTGTCCTGTACTTTGATTCCATAGCTTATTGTCGGTTAATTCGCCGTTCTCATATCTATAAATAATATTAGCTCCTATGTCTTTGCCGTCTTTGCCCGCTTTTTTTAGCGGACTCCCAGAAGGAATATAGACGATACAATTTCCAATCTTGGGGTCGGATGAGGAAGAGCTGCTGAGAGAAACGCCTGGAGTGCTGTAATCCCTATAGTTGGCAAAGGCACGTAAATACTGAAGAGCCAGGGAACTAAACTCATTGACGTCATCTGTTCTGAATCCATTCTTAGAATTATTCACGGCTAAAGAGTTTCTTACTGCAAGAGACGGATATATGGTCCAGGATACATTCCGACTGGGCCTACTCATTTCATTGTCCATTTTAAACCCGGAATCTTTATTTTTAATCGACGTGTTATTTTCGGCAACCACGTTCATTGGGGTACGTATAAAAAATCCATTACTGGTGTTATTGTAGGCGACGTTGTTGATGGAGGTATTATCCCTAAATTCAGAATCCCATTTGGGATGGTGACTAAGAGAAAAACCCTGGACATTACTCAAAGAAATATTTCCCATTATTGTATTCCTCTGTCCAATATCGATTATGGCCAGGTTATTTTCGCTTATATTGTTTTCCATCACGGAGTCGGTAGAAAGATAGAAAACAAACCCCTCGTCTCCCATTTTGGTATTAATTGAGCGGTATCCATCAGAAAGGTCAGCATAACCTCTCGAATTTGCATAATTTCTCCTGAGAGTTACGTAAGAAGAATTGCTGATGCTAAATCCATGCCTGTGGAAGTAGTAGGCCTCGGATTCTTCGATTAATATCTTAGCAGAATTTGCTATATTAAAAACATGGGTGTTGGTATATCGGTTGGGAAAGGCGCCCAGTAATCGTCCCAGCGTAATGTCGGAGGAATTCATTATATGGAAAACGTGTCCCTTCATTCCATAAGCGGTAGTGTCTGCGTTATCTTTACTTTCCGCTCTTATTCCTTCTATGATCCAGTAGGAGCAATTTCGTAAGCTGAATGGGGGGTCGCCTCCGTCGCCCTTCAGAAAGGCCTTTCTCTCATTCTGCGCTATAATGCTAATCCGTTTATCTTTCGTGCCGTTAAAGGCATTTTTGGTGCAGTCTATGGACAAATGTTCACTATAAGTACCGTCCAGCAAAATCAACGTGTCTCCGGGTTTAAGCTTCGGGACGGCGTATTTAAAGGTTTTCCAGGCCGATGATGCAGATGTACCCGAACTGCCGTCTTTGCCGTTTGGTGATACATAATAATCGGTGCTTTGTGCAACTGAAGTAACAGCATAAGAGAATGTAAGAACTAAACAATTAATCAAGAAAACGTTCTTGATTAACTTTATTCCTTCTTTACAGCAACTGCGATTGTAGAATTCTTGCCAACATAGACGGATCCTATGCTTGCTCATCCAACCACCTCCTAACTGAAATTTGGGTTTTTACTTATACCGTAGGAGGTGGTATATGTCAATAGTTTTATTTAAATTGTTGTCTAATACTAAAGGCTTAAGGCAATATAATATCTAAGTCGAATATATCATTGAAAAATGTTTTCTGCTCTTGAGTTGAGGTCCACCTATTATTTCATTGTTTTCGACACTGGTTGTCATAATCCGTACAAATATCCAAGATATATTTTCCCCATGTTCCTTTGCTCTGTTCAGAGGTTGGCTCCTGGTTTCTCATCTAGAAAAAAACCTAAGCAGTAAGTTATATAACTAGTTTTTAGCTCAATACCAACACTATATAGCTGGATAATACCTAAGTCTTAAGTTAGTATCATCCTCACTGCTCACTTAAGCAATTTCCGAAGTCGTCAAAATTAAACATCGCCATACCTAAGTGCGTTCTCCTTAATCACCTTCATTTTCTTGAAAACACTTGCACCTAAAAGAGAAAGACAAAAATTAAAATAATGTCTTACCTCGAACGGATAAGCCATGATCGCCCGGAGAAATGCCTCCCTACCCTTTCTGGCATTTCCACTATAACAATATAACACCCCCAGTTGAAGGTAACGGTAACTGTGGTCCTTTTTATTCGATTCAAATACGTCGCTGTATTTCTTGAGCATTGCTTCTTTGCCGCTAATCACCAGTTTGTAGTTAGTGGACAGCCTGCTGTCGGCATGACTGTAGTACTTTACCAGAGGCCTATCCACATATTCAAATTGGAATTCTTTTGAAATTCTTATCCACATATCATAATCGAGACCAAAGGGTATGCTCGCATCAAACAAACCCGTCCTGTCAAAACATTCTTTTTTAACCATGAGAACTGAAGGAATTCTAATCCAGTTAAACTGGAGTAGCTCATTGAATATATTTCCCCTCTTGGTTGGAATAACTTCCTTCACCACCTGTCCTGTAGCCCTATCCACCTTCAAGAAACCCGTATATACGCCACCAATCCTATCAGAATCCCTCTCAAAAATTTCGATCTGTCTCTCCAGTTTCTCCGGTAACCACTCATCATCGTCGTCCAGGAATGCTACATAACTCCCATCCGAGTTTATCACCCCTGTATTTCTGGCCCCTGCTTCTCCTTTATTAGTCTCATGTCGAACATGTTTAATCCTTTTATCATTGAAACCTCTTATTACCTCCGCTGTATTATCCCTAGAGGCATCGTCCACCACCACTATTTCAAAATCCTGAAATGTCTGGCTCAGGACACTGTTAATAGCTGAACCTAGAAGTTCAGCGCGATTATATGTAGGAATTACTACGCTTACTTTTGGCATCAATTGTCTACCTTTAATCTTTTCATATCGAGATTTTCTTGATATCAGCTTGGTGCTTAAACTTCTTAATCTCCTTTAACCGCCTAAAGTTATCCGCTCCCAAAAATGAGAGAAATAAATTAAAGTAATGACGTATATCAAACGGATAAAGCCTGATAGCTGATATAAAAGCCTCCCTGCCTTTTTCAATATTTCCTTTATTGCAGTGGCCTACTCCAAGACCCAGATAGTAATTACTATAGTTTTTCCTGAATGCAGGAGACTCGCCATACTTTTTAAGCATCAATTCAATGCCTCTGTCCAATGCTTCAAGGTTAGTCCAAATTTTATCCCCATGAATGCGGTATTTAACTAATGTTTCGTTAATATACTCAAAATTAAATTCCTTTGAAATTCGAATCCACATATCATAATCCTGAAAGCTGGGGAGGTTTTCATCAAATAGTCCTACCCTTTCAAAGCACTCCCTTCTCAGAAGAACGGAGGATGTGGTACTAACCCAGTTTGCTTCAAACATAGCTTCATAGATATTTCCTCTTTTTTTGGGACTCCAAATCCTTATCACATTTCTACTATTGTAATCTACGACCATGTGACCGGTATATACGGCACCTATCTTTGACGAAGCCTTTTCCAACAAATCTAGTTGTTTTCTCAGTTTATCTGGCAACCACTCGTCATCATCGTCTAAGAACGCAACATATTTGGAGCTTGAATTCATTATACCGGTATTCCGGGCCGCAGAGCCCCCCTTACACAATGCATGACGCAGGTATTTTATCCTTTCATCGTCAAAACTGGTCACGACCTCAAAGGTGTTGTCCGCAGAAGCATCGTCAACTATAACAATCTCAAGACCCCGGTATGATTGATTCAGTACGCTCGCAATCGCAAGCCGTAGATACTCAGCGCGATTATGAGTGGGAATTATTACACTGACTTTGGCCATTTATTTACTTTGATAAGTTTAATCATAATCTATAGATCGCAACAAGGTTGGATCCCTAAACTCATCTTACTAATTATTGAGACTTAATTCACATAGCCAAGGGCCTTAAGCTTTTGAGTCAATTCGCCGTCAAGCTCGATTTTATCAGCGGTAAACAGCTTCGATTTTTCTTTTTGAATATCCATCCAGAAACCTAGGTTCTCATAAAGAGGTTTGGCAATACTCGATTTCTCCGCTATAAGATTCTCTTGCTCACCGGGGTCGTTCTTTAGGTCAAACAGCTCAAGCTCGGTATCCGACCTATGAATCAGCTTCCAATCGTTGCTCCTAATCATCTTATAACGATAATTCCTTTCGCTGAACGCATGAGTCTTGCCATAAGTCCCTTTTTGTACCAGCTCTACTACGCTCTTTCCATCAATCCAATTAGGAAGTGAAATACCGAGTTTCTCGAGCACGGTAGGCATAATGTCTATGCTTTCAACTTGAGTAGTTATAATCTGATTGGTTGGAAACATGGGCGCCTTAATAATTAAAGGAACCTTAACTATTTCGTCGTACAGTTCCTTATGGTCGATATGGTAAGCAGGATGGTCTAAAAAGTTTTCACCGTGGTCGGAGGTAAGAATTATAATGCTATCGTCGTATAGATTTAACTCTTTAAGCTTATTAAAAAGTTTTCCCAGGTAATAATCCGTATAATATATCTCTCCATCATATTTATCAATTACGTAATGATAATCCTCAAGCGTCATTAACGGTTTAATTTCTTTGTAATAGTCGTTGCTATTGCCGGATACTTCCACGATTCCACCGTAGTTCTTGTCGCTATATATATCATAAGCAGGCGGAGGATCGTAGGGGGCATGGACCTGGTAGGTGTGTAAGAAAAGAAAGAACGGCCTTGAATGGCCTTTTTTAAGCCAATTTACCGCCTTAGCGTAGATAGCTTCGATGCCATAACCTATATCATCAAAGTGGTCAAAGCCTTGATAGCCGAATCGATGGCTGAGATAAGCTCCGTCCGTAAAAGCTACGGTTTCGTATCCGGCGTTTTGTAAAATTTCCGCTATGGTCAAATGCCCATCGCTAAGCTTACTGCTGGGCCTCATAACCCCATGGCCGGACGGATATAGGCCGGTAAGCATAGACATATGTGATGGCAAGGTCCAGGACGACTGGGCGATTGTGTTTGTGAATAGTACAGCGTCTTTGGCAAAACGGTCGATGTTTGGAGTGGTATCGCGGCCGTATCCATAAGAACCAAGGTGGTCCGCCCTCAGCGTATCTATGGAGATCAGAATTATGTTGGGGTGACCGGACTTCGTCGACGGCTGATAAAAAAAGGTAATTAAATTAAGCAGGATTATCAGGATCAATATTCCGGCCGGGCTCCTAAAACTGTCGAGTTTGGAAAGATATAGGCTCAATTTTGACATCTTGATTACTGCCCACCCTAAAAGAAAGCCAGTCAAAAAACAAAGAAGAGCCCATATAACATTTCCTATGATGCTCTTCAACCCCGAAAATGCAGGAAAATATGTTTTATTCAGCCAGTATCCCCCTATTACAAACATTAACAGGGCGGGAACCAGGCCTGCTCCGATAATGCCCTTAACCCTTTTGCCAGCCCCGAAAAGACCAAGAAAGCCGTTGACCGTGATGAGTGCAAGGGAAATAGCTATTAATGCGGAAAGGGCAATCAATAGGTAGGTGGTCAGGATTGACGAAGCCGAATGGAAAATTAAATAGTACATCTCATACTGTACATATTTGTTAGATATAACAAATGTGACGCTCTTCAGGATACCCAATACGAAACTAACGAAGATGGCCAAAATGGCGGCCGTTTTAAGATTAGCCAGGTAACCTTTTGAGCCCTTTATAGCCGGTAAAAAAGCTAAAATGGACGCTATGCCGGTCAGGATCAGCAGTAAGACCTGCATACGGTCGGTTAATATAGAAGAGATTAAATATTTAGCCTCATATTCAAGTTCATTTCCTGAGACAGCAAAGGCAGTACCACTGAAGTCCATTAAGGTTAAGGAGATCACAGCTAAGGGAGTAAGCAGTCCCAACTTCTCGGAGTATTCTCTAATTTTCATGAACAATTCCTTTATTTAACTTGAGAATTCACTGTGGCCACCTATCCATCCTCCCACTCGATGGGGGAGGATTAAGCCTGTCCTGAGCGAAGCCGAAGGAGTGGGGGTGATTCACCCTCCCCTTCATCCCCTCCCATCGAGGGAGGGGAAATTTTCGGATACCATGGTACCAAATAATATTATGATAATGGGCCGGTAAAACATTTAGACCGCCTGTCCAGTCATCTCAAGCGCCTTCAAAAATGCTTCGGCTTTCTCTCTCTCGACATTGCAAAGGGAAACATCTTATCTACTAAAGATTCCTCACGGTAATTTGAGACAAAATAATGACCAGGGGAGTCTTTTTGCAAACTAGAGAAAGAACACTTTGTCAATTCTAGTGCTCCGCCGTCTCGCTTACAGTCATCCAATAGTTAACAGTCACCGGGCGATTGATTCAATCAGACTTTTGTTAGATTATGGACTAAAAAAAGTATTAAATACAGGAGATATGTAAAACTTTAGGTCAATAAATAACCCTGGAGCGCGCGATAGTGATTAGTAAGTTGCCCCACCTTAAATCCCCACAAGGGGGGAGAAACCCTTCGACTCAGGACAGGCTTAATCGGGAATCTATATTTTGAAAAGCTGGATTCCCACTTAAATCATGTGGGAATCACAGATTCCCGGTCGGGGATAAGCTGTGTCGGAATGATAGATTCGGCGGATTCCCACGTAAACTTGTACCCACACGTTTCAAGCGGGTAACATGTGTAAATAACAGCACCGGCATCCTTCGAACCTTTGACTCCGGTCAGAACAGGCTCGCAAAAGGGGAATCGAAGGGTGTCATTTCGAACCTTGTCCCGAACGAACGTGAGAGAGCTAGTGAGAAATCTTGGCATGAATAACAATATGATTTCAATTTCAAAGGTATGTTATTGTCCACCGGTGTTGTGTTCATCCAGCTCATATATCTTCACCGGATACCGAGAGCCGTCGATAACCTTCTTCAATTCGTATTTCTCATCCATGACCACCTTAAGTTTGCTGACCTGCTTTAAGTAAGTCCTTTCCGTATATCCATCCAGAATAATGAACTTTGGTGGGTCTTCGGAGAGTTTCCACTCCAAATCCTTTAGTTCCCCCTCCGGTATTCCATATAAGTAAACCAGGGGATGGGTCTGATTCATGAAGGGCTTCCGGTTAGACACAAACTCCCAAATAGCTGCCCCGGATATGATTTCGTCTTTTTCCTCAGAATTCTCCTTTATGTAATCTGAAGCCTCCCTTACCGTTTCCGGGGACCAAACGCAATCAAAATCAACCCCCATACTGCGCCCAGATTGGGCAAAAGATAGGACAAAAGACGAGATGAGAATAGAAGAAGTAATAAACCCCAGTCCTTTTTTGAAATCTCTTTTCAGTCTTAGACCCGAAACCTTGAATACCAACAAATACACCATGGCAATCAAAATTAAATACAACAAAACCTTAACCCCATAAGGAGCATAAGAAGCCAGCTTAAGGAAAATTGCTGAAACAATAGCAATGGATATAAACGCATAAAACCAGCGTCTTAACACAAGCTCTTTGGAGAAATAAAAGAAAGACAGTAATAAAGTAGGGATTAAAAAATATAGAATATTTTCTATACGGAAATAGGGCAGCTTTCTATTGAGGAAAAAAACTAGGGGGAGGGAGACAGCTACAATAGCTATGTTTCTTCCCGAATTCTTCTCTAAATCTAACTTGGATAAGGAGTATAGGATTGCGAACGCCAATAAAATAGACAATGGAGGGAGAAACTCTTCAAAGTACTGGATATAAAAACCGCGCTTGAGAGTCCAATAAGAGTAAGCAACTCCCAAACTAAATACCCAGGAATATAAAAGCGAGAGTGGAAGAACTGCTTTCTTAAGACATTCGCTACCCCCTTTGCTTAATAACACGTAAGCCACTATGAACACTGAAGAAATCAATCCCACAAATAAGAAGGAGTTTGTGATGAGAGTAAAATACAAATAACCGATTGTCTGACTCCAAGGCTGCCTGACTAATTCTAAACTATCAATATCTGCACCAACCGCGCTTGTTCCTGCGAGACCGAGGATTCCGATAAGGTTATTCAAAAAGAAATTCAGTGGGTTAATTGGGCCAAGCAGGATTTGGCTAACGGGCATGTACCGGCTATAGTAGGCAAAAACTAAAAGAAATCCTAAAAGGTAACCGCATAAAAAAATCCCATAACTTATGAATAGCTTTTGAATCTTATCCCAATAGGCAACTATAAAGAAAAGGAGGACGGCCAAAAGAATCGCTAAAGAAGATTCCCTTACGTAATAGGCAAGCGAAAGAAAGACCCCTGACAAAAGTAGGAATAAACCGGTTCTTCTCTCGCTTTTCACACCGAGGATCACGAAATACACGGCAGTACAACTTAACAACACGGTGAGAGGTTCAGTCTTAACAATGGTGGATTCGATGATCGACAGGGGCAAAAACGTGTATATAGCCGTCGCCAGTAAAGCAACTCTTTGATCAAAGAGCTTTCTTGAAATGAAGAAAACCAGTACACAAACACCCATCGTCGAAACGAGTGGAAGAAACAGCCTTACGCTTATATAGCTGATACCAAATAGCTTTAAAATGATAGCTATAACATATACATAAAAGGGTTGACGGGAGCCGAAATCGACCTTGGGAACAAGACCATCCAGAACCAGCACACCATCCAAAAGGTGGGCCCCTTCGTCTGGGTTAATCCATCGGGTATCCAAAAGCCATAAGCGGATTACAAATCCCACAAATAGTATTCCAAGGAGCCAAATATAGTGATTTTCCCTGACTTTTTGACTAATCATTTTGCTTCACCGCTGTCCAATGTAACTAGAAACCAACAGTTCACACGCGTAAAACAAAGCCTTTAGATAGATAAAAATACCTTTTATATCAGTCCCCTTCTTTTACATTTGCTATGTAGCGCCGTCCAACCCCCCTTTGTATGCCGGGCCCTCTGATTACCATCACGTGAACTCTGATAATCGATCCCTTATTTTGGACAAGTTTGATTTCACTATATTAATTAATAAGATTTGAGAATAATTAATCCCCAGCAAATAAAGGGGCAAACCATCAAGGGGCTGAAGAGTAATAGGACACACCCTTTTTTCTAATACCGGCAATACGATTCCCCAGGACATCCATAAACATACCCCAAAGCATTTGAAAGCTCCCTCTAAAAAAAGTGAGCAGGGCTAAAAAATACATAACACCGCCAAATGGAACACAGGCTAACAAAACCTGGTAACTCTTGTATCCGAAATCGATTAGAACATATCTTAGAGCCAGTACCGAAAAAAGCATTAATAAGGAGGAGGTTAAGGCTGGAAAAAGTACCTTTAATATACTAATTAGGTCTAAATTGATTAAACCTATAGAAAGTCTCAGGAATACGATTCCCATGAGACCGACTACTAAAGACATACCGATCGCCACACCAATAATCCCGTAGGAAACACCGATTAATACCGCAATTAAAAGTAAAGGCACCTGAACCGCATTAAACTTAAAATCGATATCCGGTCTACCCAGTGCCAGAATAATCTGCCCGCATGGTGAAACAAAAGAGCGTATCATAGTAAACCCTATTATTATCTGTAGGGGAATTATAGACCTGTTCCATTTCTCGCCGAATACGACCGGGATTAATTCATTTGCTACAGCTAAGAGCCCGATGAATAAAGGAAAGGTTACGAGTGATAATAGCCTGGTCATCTTTAAGAATACTTCTTTCATCGTGCCTAAATCCTTTTGCAGCTTTGAAAATGCAGGAAAGGCAACCCTACCCACAATCCACACAATATTCTTTACCGGCCAATCCGCCAGGTTATAAGCGAAGGTGTACAAACCGAGCTCCCCTGCGCCTAAAAACTTGCCGATTACCATATAGTCGCCATTGATATTCAAATAGCGCAGTAAGTTACTGCCGAATATGTATTTCCCGTATCCAAAGATTTCTTTCCAGTAACGCAGGCCAAACTTTAGGCTCGGCCGCCAGGGGCACACCATCCAGAACCCCAGAACCCGAACGGGAGAGGAAAAAACCTCGGGAATAACCAGGCTCCAGACCCCGTATCCGGCAAATGCCATAGCTATGGTTATTGCTTTTGATATCGTAGTTACACCAATCTCTACCAGGCTCCTTTTCCTGAAGTCTAGCTCCTTGGTGAGCAATGTTGAATGGATACTGCCGAATGAATTCAAGAAAAATCCCAAGGCCAACAGCATTAAGATCGGTTTTACCATGTCATTATCATAGAAGCTGGCGGCAAGGGGAGAGACGAGCACCGTGAGCAAGGTTAAGCACAAAGCAACTAAGATATTCAGCCAAAAGGCCGCCGAGGCATATCTGTCTACGTCTTCTTGCTGATATATCAGCTTAGCGGCTATTCCCACGTCCCCAAACAGCCGTACGAGCTCCCATACGACCATGGCAATGGCCACAATACCAAAATCTTTGGGAAGCAGTAACCTGGCCAGTATTACCGTGGTGATTAGAGATAGAATATTAGAACCGAAATGGGCTATAGAGACCCAGGCAGTCCCACTTTTTATTTTTTGGCTCAGATTCATTTTATGGACATTAATCAGCCATCATAATACCCGACAGGTTATCACGAGGGAATTTTAATGGGTATGAATATATTTTGGGAATTAGCAGGGTATTTCGACCGCTTAGGGTATGCGGATATGCTTCTTCGCTAAAACTCAATATAACACCGTTCGCCCTGAGCTAGGCCCACCCCCGGCTAAACCGAGGGGGAAGGGCAAACTCCTTAAGTTTTCAATTCATCCTTCGATCAGACTCAGGATGAGCGGATTTGCATCCGCTAGAATTAAGAGATAAAAAACCGTTCATTCTGAGCAGGGTCCATAAATACTGGATTCCCGCTTCCCGATCATGGTCGAGGACAAGCTACGCAAGAATGACTAACTGGTGACTTGTACCCACACATTTCAAGTGGATACCATGTGGGAATGACAAGATTGGCATCCTCAGAGAAGCCTTCCCGCCTCTAGGTGAAAGAATTTAACAAACAATTCTACTCCCCCTTGAGGAGGAGCCTATTTCCATTCACCCCCATCCTGACTGCTTATTTCCATTTGATGCACACTGCGCATCAAATAATACGCCCCATCAAGGGGGAAGGAAGAAATTTTCTGTAACCCAGGTCCCCGTCCTGACACCCTGACATTTCCTCCCCCTGAGGGGGGAGGATAAAGGTGGGGGTTTGGGCAGGCTTCCCTCCAATGGGGAAGGAATTTAAATTTCCTCCCACCTGAGGGGGAGGATAAAGGTAGGGGTTCATTTTCCATTCCCCCATCCTGACCCCATCAAGAGGGAAAGGAAGAAATTTCTGTAACCCAGGTCCCCGTCCTGACACCCTGACATTTCCTCCCCCTGAGGGGGAGGATTAAAGGTGGGGGTTAGACCCACTATTTAAAGCCTCTGCTATAACTTCTTTTACCACATCTACACTTGTTAAAACTTCATTATCCCAAAATCTGAGAATTCGAAACCCTTGACTCTCTAGCCACTCACTACGCTCTTCATCGTAAACCACCCGTTCGCTATGCTGTCCTCCATCCACTTCCACAATCAGTCTCTTTTCCAAACATGCAAAATCAACAATGTATGGTCCTATAGGGTGTTGTCTTCGAAATTTATGTCCATCAAGCTGACGAAGCCGAAGGTGTTTCCACAATTTCCTTTCAGCATCGGTTGGATTCTTCCTTAACTCTCTCGCCCTGTCTCTATTCATTTCATTACCCCCATCCCAACCTTCCCCCTCCAGGGGGAAGGAATTTAAGAATTCTCCTCCCCCTTGCGGGGTAGGACTAAGGTGTGTTCATCTTCCATTCCCCCATCCTGACCCCGTCAAGGGGGAAGGAAGAAATTTCTGTAACCCAGGTCCCCGTCCTGACACCATCCTGACCTTCCCCCGTCAAGGGGGAAGGAATTTAAGAATTTTCCTCCCCCTTGCGGGGGAGATTCGATTGACCCTTCCATAAACTGTGTAAATTCTATGAAGGAATGAGCGGATGAGAATTCGCTAAAATGATTAATGAAAAACCTATTTGCCCCTCAAGGCTCGCCAGGAGCCACTTAAAGAGACGAAAACATTATCCACTATTTCTCGGTCTCACCGATACCAGGCTCGGGTACATACTTCTTAAGTTCAACCTCACCCCGATAGCTAATCTTTCCCAACCTGTGGGTAACCCTTGGCTCCCAGGTAATGTTACTATTCAGGCCATAATTCCAGATTGTGGAAATACCAATCCCGATTAAATTACTGTATAGATAATAAAGGCCGGCCAAATCGGTCAATGCCCAGAGTGTAACTACATTGAGGATACCGCCAACGCCACAAATCAAGTTAAACCTGACTAATCTACCTAGGCGGCTGACCATTCCCGGCCTCAGTCTAGACCGATCACGGAATGTCCAAAACTCATTTAATACGAAATTGCTGATTATGGCTATCTCTACGGCCAGTATCGAAGAGTAAACATAGTATAGATGGCTGACCTCGGTAAAGAACTTTAGCGCCCCTTCATTGACAAACACGCCGGAAAGCCCGACAGTGCAAAAACGCAAGAACCGCCCGACCTGACCGGTTTCCATCGCCAGTCGGAACATGTGTGTGAAGAACTGCAGATATTGAACCGGGCCCAGCTTGCTCCCACCTTCTTTCCGTTCTTCAAAGGTATAAGGAACCTCGATTATGGTTTGATACTCTCCTTTGGCTAAAACTTCTAAGAGTATCTTATATCCTTCCGGTTTTAGATTAACGGATTGAACTACCGAGCGCTTAATGAGGAAATAACCGGACATAGGGTCCCGGACCATTTTTAGTATCCCGGGAAGCATAAAGGTGGCAATACATGCCCCTCCCCAGGATATGAACCTGCGGACAAGGCTCCAATCGCTTACCCCGCCTCCGGTTACATTTCGGCTGGCCACGGCTATGTCCGCATCCGTATCCAGGATAGAGCTTATCAATGCAGGTAGTACTTCCGGCGGATGCTGTAAATCACCATCCATGACCCCCAATATCTCGCCCCTAGCCTCTTCCCATCCTTGTACGACCGATTTGGCAAGCCCTTTTTCTTCAAAACGCCTTATAACCCGAAGATAGGGATTTTTTTTAGACAGGTCTTCAACCAATTCCCAGGTTTTATCGGGGCTGTCGTCGTCGACCACTATTATTTCGAAATCATCTGTGATTTTGCTTAGGACTAATGTAACCCTCTGGACCAAAGGGATGATGTTTTGCCGTTCGTTATAGGTAGGGATAATCAAAGAAAACAATAATTGATCCATTCAAAGGTTTATAGGCAGGTAGAATGAACAACCCGGAAGCAGGATATAATTAGTAGAATAATAACTTCGTGACTGACAATTGCAAATGTCGTTGCTGTCATGACGGCCGTTCTTCCCATCATTTCGACCCTAGGCTTGTCGAAAGGGAAAAATCTTAGTGAAGCAGTGTTTAGTGGATAGTGGTTAGGAATAACTCAAGATTCCTCGCTTCTCTCGGAATGACAAGATTGGCATGCTTCGACAAGCATGAGCGGATTAGCATCCGCTGAAATGATTAATGAAAGAACCGTACAACTCTACTCAGGGCAGCCTTCCCACCTCTAGGTGAAAGAATTTAACAAAGAATTCTCCTCCCCCTTGAGGAGGAGCCTATTTCCATTCACCCCCATCCTGACTGCTTATTTCCATTTGATGCACACTGCGCATCAAATAATACGCCCCGTCAAGGGAAAGGAAGAAATTTCTGTAACCCAGGTCCCCGTCCTAACACCATCCTGACCTTCCCCCGTCAAGGGGGAAGGAATTTAAGAATCCTCCTCCCCCTCGCGGGGGGAGATTCGATTGACCCTTCGATAAACTCTGTAAATTCCCACGAAGGAATGAGCGGATGAGAATTCGCTCAGAATGACAATATAGCAAGGCCTTATCAATTCTTTGTCGACAGCGATTGGATATCTTGTTTTGAATAACTTATGAAGAGGGTCTTTAGTTTCTCCACCTCTTTCTTTATGTTAAACTCGCTCTCTATAATCTCCCGCCCTTTCATACCCAACTCATTCCTTTTTTGGGGGTCCATCTGGTAGATTTCCTCGATGGCGTCGGCAAGAGCTTCAGGATCCGCAGGCGGGACCAGGATACCGGCGCTATCTTTGACCAATTCCGGAATTCCGGAGATATGCGTAGATATAACCGGTTTCCCCAGCGCCATGGCTTCCATTAAAGAAACCGGTATGCCGTCCATGTCTCCATCCCTTGCTACTACGCACGGGAGAATAAAAAGATCCGCCTCCCCAATAAGTTGAAGTACCCTCTCACTCGGGAGAGAACCGGTCAAATGCACTTTATCCGATAAATCGAGTTTAAGTATCCGCCCCTCCAACTCTTTTCCTAACGGTCCATCCCCCACTATCTGACAGATAAAGTCACTTATACCCCTGTTAACTATTGTCCTACAGGCATCCAATAAATATATGTGACCCTTTTTTTCTATTAACCTGCCGACAGACAGTATTGCAAACGGCCTGTCACCACCGCCGGCAATAACAGATCCTTGGTTAGCCAGTTTTTGCAGGTCCACACCGCAATGTACGACGTGTATTTTATTTTCGTCAATTCCCGGACATCTTTTCTTTATATAATTTTTATTATATAAGGAAACGGCTACTACAAACTTCGCTGTTTTGATTTTCTCTCTCATTAAACTGAACCTTTGGAAGATATCATATGCATGTACTGTGAAACTATAGGGAATTCCTGAAAGTATAGAAATTAACATGGCGTATTCAGAAGCCGTAGATGCAAAATGTACGTGCATATGACTCTTTTCTGAACCCCTCAGCTGGTAAGCGTAATAGATGGAGTTCCTGAATCTGGTGAGAAGGTATTTAAAGCTGCCTATGCTATAGGCAAAGCTACAGGCTTTTAAATATTTAAGCGGGGAAGTGACTAAAAAGTAGATATGGACATATAGGAAAAAACAAACCTTCCTGAATCTGGATAGTTTTTTGAGGCCATCTAAATAATAGGTTTTATTCGCCAGTTCTTCAGCTTCCGGGTGAACAATTTCTTCAGTGGGCTTAGAAAGAGCGAAAACAGAAACATCCACACCCTGCTTGGTTAACTCAATGACCTCATTAAGAATGAAAGTCTCAGAAAGAGCGGGAAATAAATCTAGAAGATACACCACCTTTAACCGGTTTAATTCGGGAGACATGTTTCCAAGATTTAAAGCTCAGAATGGGATAATGCTACTCGATCAAATCCTTGATAACGTAGGTCTGTTTGTTTTGAACCTCGTAATAAGTCCTGGTTTGCATCTCGCCGATCAGCCCAAAGCCTATAAACTGTACGCCTAAAACCAACAACATGACCCCAAGCATCAGTAAAGGCCGATCTGCTAATTCTTGTCCTAAGAAGAGCCTGCCTACCGTAAGGTATAGGCAAATCAGAAGACCCACTCCTGAAAAAAGGATTCCCCAAAGCCCGAATATCTGCAGCGGGCGCGTTATGAATGAGAGCAAAAATTTAACGGTAAGGAGGTCGAGCATTACTCGTATTGTCCGGGAAATGCCATACTTCGAGGCTCCGTATCTTCTCGGGTTATGGTTGACCTTAACTTCAGCTATGCTAGCCCCCATCGAACTGGCCAGAGCCGGGATGAAACGATGCATTTCCCCGTATAACCTTAAGTTTTTTACTATGGCGGGCCGGTAGGCTTTTAGTGAACATCCAGAGTCATGTAATTTGACCCCGGTTATAAGGCTAATTAACCAATTAGCGATAATAGAGGGTATTTTCCGGGTGAGTGTTTTATCCTGCCTATTTACCCTCCATCCGCTGACCACATCATATCCCTCCTCAATCTTCTGGAGAAGTAATGGAATATCCTTGGGGTCGTTCTGCAAATCGCCATCCATCGTAATTATCACTTCCCCTCTTGCATAATTGAACCCGGCGGACATCGCCGCTGTCTGTCCGAAATTTTTGCTGAAGCGAATAATCTTCAACCTCTCGTCAAACCTTTTAAGCCTCGATAATACTGAGAAAGTCCCGTCGGTGCTTCCATCGTCTACGAAAATAATTTCGGCTTCCCGGTTCAGGTCTTTAACGACGTCCTTTATAGAGTTATAAAGCAACTCTACATTATCTTCTTCATTGTATAGAGGAACCACGATGGAAATCTCGGCTTTGGTTCTAGGATTAGTTCTTTGCATGTTAGAGCCCGCTAGGAAATCGTTTAATACTTTAAGTTCTCCTTAGAACGTACTATATATCTTATATCACTACAAATGTTATCCCGACACTCCCGGCAATCAACTGGACTTTTGTTATATTTCTATAACTGAAAAAAGTAGTAATCTAGCGGAATGATTAAACTGGGTTATCCCGTTCGCCCTGAGCTAGGCCCACCCCTGGCTAAACCGAGGGGGAAGGGAAACTCCTTAAGTTTTCAATTCATCCTTCGATCAGACTCAGGATGAGCGGATGTGCATCCGCTAGAATTAAGAGATAAAAAAACCGTTCATTCTGAGCATGGTCCCCCGGTTTAACCGGGGGAAGAATGAACACCTCAAGAAATACATTCTTTAGCCTAAAGCGCATTCTCAAGTTAAATCTCGACCCTAAAGAACCCTTTGAACGCATATCCAAAGACAATGGACAAGACGAAGAATACCACGAGCCAATGAACCGGCCACCCGAATATCTGGATAGACCGGCTGGGGTAATTGACCTCGATCTTCTCCATAAAA
>DATMAT010000061.1 GCA_035559815.1 Thermodesulfobacteriota bacterium | reverse complement strand
CTATCACTTGTTCATCAAGACCCCTCATGCCAACATATCTCCAGGCATGCACTATCTTAACACTTCATATACAAACTGGTTTAAAGCAGAGCATAAGGTAGTGGGAGTTATATTTCAGGGCAGGTACAAATCTATACTTGTAGATGAGGATAACTACGGACTGAGGCTATCAGCCTATATTCACCTAAACCCGGTAAGAGCGGGGGTTGTCACTGACGTGGAAGAATATAAGTGGAGCAGTTACCAAAATTATATTGGGAAAAGAAGCCCGGTAGAAAGACTGAATACCGAGTTTATATTAGGCCAGCTTGATGAGGATATGAAAAGAGCTAGAAGGAAGTATAGGAGATTTGTCCTCGAGAATATGGACAGGGTTAATCCAATGGGAGATTCATATAGAGGGTTAGCTCTAGGCAGTGAAGAGTTTGTGAAAAGTATAGGGAAGAGGATAAAGTTGTTAGGAAGAAAGAGGGAAGTAACTGAGACAAAGATGGCCGGGACGTGTAGTTTGGAAGAAGTAATCGGAAGCATTATGAGTAGCTTTGGAGTAGAAAGGGAAGAGGTTTTTCGAAAGAAGAGGGGGAATATTTATCGTCAGATGGCTTTGTACTTAATCAAGAAATACACGATGCTAAGTTTAAAAGAAATAGGAGAAGTGTTCGGGATGGATTATGCGGCGGTATCGCAAGCGTGTAAGAGGTTTGAGAGGTTGAGCGAGAAGAACAGGAAGGTTTCAGTGATATTAGCAAAATTGAAGAAGGAGCTAATGGGTTAACGGGTATAGTTAAATGTTGAGACCCGACCCCTATCACTACCCAGCAACATTGATGGACAAAAATCGGTGCTAGATTAAACTAAATCGATATCATTTTAGTTTTCCTAAAATCCTAGTTAAACAGAAGGTAAAAAATGAAATTCGGGATTGCATTACCGATTCGCAGAGACTTTGAGCTGGATTTCCATACCGAGACGGCTAAAAAGGCCGAGGAACTGGGGTTTGATTCCGTCTGGGTAAGCGATCACGTGGTAGTCCCGGATAGGTACGTCGGCAGATTCAGCAAGGTCTTCTATGACCCCTTCGTCCTTCTATCTACAATCGCCGCACAAACGAAAAAAGTAAAACTAGGGACAAGCGTAATAATCCTACCCTACCGAAATCCCATCGTAGTTGCAAAGATGGTTGCCACCCTGGATATGCTCTCGGAAGGAAGGGTAATATTCGGGGTAGGGACTGGATGGATGCGGGAGGAATTCGATACGCTCAGAGTCCCACACAGCGAGAGGGGAAGAAGAACTGACGAATACATAAGGATTTTTAAGGAACTGTGGGAGAAGGATGAACCAAGGTTTGAAGGAGAGTTTTTTCGGTTCTCCAACATTAAATTTTATCCCAAGCCTTTTCAAAAACCCCACCCTCCCATATGGGTCGGAGGAGGCAGTAAAAGAGCGGTAAAACGAGCCGTTCAATTCGGTAACGGATGGCATCCCACCTGGGTCAGCCCGGAGGATATGGAAAGAGAGATAACCTATATAACCAACCTTGCTAAAGATTCAGGAAGAGAATTAAAGGACTTCGTTTACTCGGTGAGAAACAGGCTTCGGATATTTGATGCAAGTGATGATGTACACGAGGGAACAGACGTCGGAGAAAGGCCGCCATTCTCACTATGCGGAACAGCAAAGGAGATAAGAAATCACATAAAGCGATACGAAGAAATAGGGGTCTCACACCTGGTGGTCGATGTTGTCGCTGAAAGCGACAAAAGTTTGTTTGATACTATGGAGAGATTCGCCCAAGAGATAATGCCTGAGTTTATGGATTCGAAATAATGTAGAGACGACCCGCTGGGTCGCCTCTACTCAAAGTTGCTAGCCTTTCTTCTCATTCACGATATCATACACTGCCTGCCAGTAGCGCCACCAATAGGAATTTTCTTTATGGTTTCTTTTCTGCCCGTCGGAATAAAATAATACGTGGGTGGCATCACCCTGGTAGAGCAGTAGCTTTTCGGCGGCGTCTTTAACCTCGGCCGGGTCAATCGGAATAGTGTCCAGGACCGCATTCACCTGGCCTTTGATTTCCTCGATATACTTTTCAATCTCCGAAGCGTGCACTCTGATTTCGTTGCCCCAAGTCACCACATCCGGAGACAAATACTCCAGGTTATTGTTGATAACATCGACGAAGTCCAAAACCTTGTATAGAGAATCATTTGCTTTTTTCGTCTCGTTTAAGAGCTTATTAAACTCCTTAGCAGTGGGCGGCATTGGTTACCTCCTTCAGTTTAATTACCTAATAATCTCGTGATGGAAAATCATTCTTTTTCTTCAATCCATCTGCCCGAAATAAACCCTGGTATCGTATTCAAAAATCACTTTACCATCATTTTGATACTTGAGGAAAATGCGCTCTAACTCGTCCATCATCGGTTCATAATTGGGATGACCCTCCATCGGGGTAAACGACATGGAAAGAAGCCTACCTTTTAAACCCTCGAAATTAAAGACCTGAAAGTTTTCAAATAGTTCTATCCTGTAGCCGTTTTTCCCAAAGAAACCAGAAAGGCTCTGATAATCGAAATACGCCGGGTCCACCTTTTTGTAATCCGTTCCGTAACTCCGTAGTAAATCCTCAAAAGCAGTCAGGAAAGGAGTGGTATCGGTTCTTCTGTTGTTCCATATAATCACCACCCAACCGCCCGGTTTGAGTATGCGCAAAAACTCCACTTTAGTTTTCCCGAGATCAAACCAATGGAAAGCGTGCCCGACGGTTATGAAGTCAACGCTGTGACCTTCCAGGGTAGTCCATTCAGCGGTTCCATTAATGCTCTTAAAATTAGGATATTCATATAACAAGTCCTCTGCTACTTTCCTCATTTCCTCATTCGGCTCGACGGCAAACACAATATTACCGTTTCTCAGAAACATTTCAGATAAAATTCCGGTTCCCGACCCTATGTCCGCAATGACCGAAGAAGAGGTCAACCCACACTCGCTTTTCATCAAATCTATAATCTCCTTCGGATAACCGGGGCGGTATTTGTCGTAAAAACGGGCTCTCTCCGAGAATCTCTTGGTTGGGGTACTTTCCATCTTCACCTTGTTCATAGCCAGAATCGAGGTCTTAATAGAGACGCGATTAATCGCGTCTCTACCCACTTACTTGGGCCTAAAAACTACCAGACCGGGTTTATTTGACATATACGTTATCAAGTCCTCATCGACCACCTTTCTATTTGCCTCTCTTGATGAAGCGTGCCGGAGATACACCTTATCCCCTTTCTTGACGATAATCCCGGTATGAGAAACATCCAGGCCCTGGATATCGGAATATATTCCGACATAGTCACCGGTTTTCAGCCGTCTTAATAGTTCGTCATCAATATTAGGTGATGGGATATATTTGATTTCCCTTTGCTTTACCGGGATCCCGGGTAGAAAATAAGTCCCGTCTCCTTTCTTATTCAGGACTTTTACTATTGTCTTCACCTTCTCTCTACCAACCTCTTCCGTAACATCAGTAACATTGCCCCCATTAAATTCCGGCCAGTCGGTAAAAAAGTGATTCCTGTTTTGAAAGGCGACCTTACCGGATTGGTATCTTACGTGCTTCAGATTTTCTTTGAACTCAGTAAATGAATCGGAAAGCCGCATCGCCTCGACATAATCGATATAGGTAAAGCAATCCATTCCCTCGAGATTTACGACGAAAACCTCGGGGGTGCCTGCATCTCCAATCAACGTCGATTCCTGATAATCGGCACCTAAAAACTGTTTAGAAAGAAAGTCTATCCGCTCCCCCGTATCGGTAATCCCTGATGATTGGTTTAAGAGTTGGTTTAATTTATTTTCCGTCCAGTTACCCAGAATAATGATTTCTCTGTAATTTTTTGGCTCGCTTCCCAAGCTAGTCCTATTAGATGAATAAAATGCTATAACTGAGAGCAGTAATACCAAAAATGAGCTTATTAAATACCTAGAATTCATTCGGAGCATTTTCATTAATTTACCTGAATTGATAGGTCTACATAAGCAAAACCCAAGGAGTTGAAAATATGACATATTGTAGAGACATGCCATGGCTGTCCATACGGTCAAGCATTTTCAAACAACTCCTAAGGATTTTTTGATTCACTTCTACATAGGATTTATTCGATGCATTTGTAGGGAACGCATATGCTTCGACCATGCTCAGCACAGGTATGCGTTCCCTACATTGAATGTATCAATGCTCAAACTTATCTAAAATACGAGATTGCCACACCGCCAAAAGAAGCTGGATCAGCAGGTCGAAGTGCTCATGGTTCGACTCAGTTTATCTTGAGCGCAGTCGAAAGGCTCACCATGAAGGGGTGATTAAACTCCCTACAAAATTCCTTCACCCTGAGCGGAGTCGAAGGGTGAGGACCTCGGTGTATTTTATGCTGCACGAAGTTGAAGCACTCATGATAAACTACGACGAAGGGTGAACCTTCCAGTTGCCATTTTTGCGAGGAGTCCTTCAATTTTCTCAGAGCCTGCCCCGAGCTAGACAAATGGACAGACCTTACGACAAAGCAATCCGTTGAGAAAAACGATATCGTATTATCAAGAATTTCATATGTCATTTGAACTATATGGTTTGGACAGCGGTGAACAATTAGACAAAAACAGCCGCGACAAGTTAAAATAAACCGTAGAGTTTTCAAATAACGTCTAAGGAGCAACACCCCCTATGTTCGTAGAAAAAGGAAAAGTGCATATACCCGAACTGGCTGGCGGTAAATGGATTAACTCCGAAGAGATAAGCGTGAAAGAACTAAGAGGGAAAGTCATTTTAGTTGATTTCTGGGATTATACCTGCGTAAATTGCATAAGAACGCTTCCCTACCTCAAGGAATGGCACAGAAGATACCGGGACAAAGGCTTGATAATCATAGGTGTGCATGCGCCGGAGTTTTTCTTTTCCAGGACCGAGGGAAACGTTTTAAAAGGAATGGAGGAGTTCGGAATCGAATACTCGGTGGTTTTGGATAATGACTACCAAATCTGGCACAGCTTTGCCAACCGTTACTGGCCGGCAAAATATCTGGCCGATAAAAACGGCTACATCCGCTATGCGCACTTCGGCGAGGGAAGCTACGTGGAGACGGAGCTGGCGATTCAATTGCTCCTTAAGGAAATTAATCCCGATGTCGAGCTTCCGGACCCGATGAAACCGGTAAGAGACACCGATATTCCCGGCATACACTGCTACCGGGTTAGCCCGGAGCTCTACTGTGGCTATAGCAGAGGAAGGCTGGGGAATCCGGAAGGGCAAAAAAAAGACGAGGTCCAGGATTACAAGAAACCGGAGGTCAGACTGGAAGATACCATATATGTCGAAGGAAGATGGCTTAGCACTTCCGAATACATGAAGCCTGCTTTGGATGGCTCGGTTGATATGGCTCACGTTTACCTGAAATACACCTCATCGGAAGTAAACCTGGTGATCAACCCGGAAGGAGACGGGGATTTTAAGCTCTATGTGATGCAGGATGAAAAATACCTGGACCCACAGGATGCGGGCGAAGACGTAGAGTTTGATTCCGAGGGTAAAAGCTATATCGTAGTAAGAAAACCTAAGATGTATAAACTCATCAAGAATAAGGAATTCGGCTCGCACCACTTAAAGCTGTCCACCAATTCAAACGGCCTGGCCTTGTACGCATTTACCTTCGTAACCTGCGCGGTGTAGCACAGTTTGCAGTTGAGAGTTGAAAGTTGATGGTGAAAAGAAAGTTATAAGTTTTGAATTCTTAATTCTTAACTCTTCACTCTTAACTTTAATCTTCTTCGTCCGAGTACCCGTACTGCTTAAGCTTGTAGAGTAAGGCCCTTCGGCTGAGGCCAAGAAGCTTTGCCGCCTGGGTGCGATTTCCATCGGTTTTGGAAAGCGCTTTCTCTATATACGCCTTTTCCAGCCTCTGCCAGGCCTCTTCCAGTGAAAGGGAATCTATAAGGGTATTCATCCGGAAATCATTCTCCCTAATACCCAGGTCGATTCTGTGTATATATTCCGAATCGGTCAGAATCATTGCCCTCTCTATTACGTTCTCCAGTTCTCTTACATTCCCCGGCCACGGGTATTCAAGAATCTCGGACATCGCACTTGGGCTCACACCCTTGATTTTACGATTTAGTTTCTGGTTGTATTTCCCTAAGAAATGTTCAATAAGAAGTTTTATATCCTCCTTCCTTTCTCTCAAGGGAGGAATGTGGACGGGGAGAATGTTCAATCGGTAATACAAATCTTCCCTAAAACTTCCCTGCCTGACGTCCTGGCCGAGGTCACGGGATGTAGCCGTGATGATCCTTACATCAATCTTCATGGTTTTTGTATCACCAAGCCGTCTTATCTCTTCCTCCTGGAGCACTCTCAGCAGTTTCGGCTGGAGCTGAAGGGGGAATTCTCCGATCTCATCCAGAAATAACGTCCCGCCATTGGCTTCCTCGAAAAGTCCCTTCTTTGTGCCGTGAGCCCCGCTAAACGCCCCTTTCACGTATCCAAAGAGCTCGCTTTCGAGGAGTGTATCAGGGATAGCCGCACAGTTTACCGCCACAAAAGGTTTATCTCTTCTCGGACTGGTTTCGTGAATGGCGCGTGCCATAAGTTCCTTGCCCGTCCCGCTTTCTCCAGTTATGAGTACGGTGGTTTTATATTCAGAAATCCTTTTTGCAAAATCTACAACACCCTTAATCTTCTCACTCGCAAATACTATTTCCTCAAATCCTTTCCCCTTCCCCAACTCCCGGCGAAGAGAAATGTTTTCTCTTCGGAGCCTTTTTTTCTCCTCGGCCATACGCATTCGCAGTATAAGCTCATCGGGATTAATCGGTTTGTTGATATAATCATCCGCCCCGCACTTTATCGCTTCGATCGAGGTCTCCACCGTCCCGTAGGCGGAGATCATTATCAGGATCGAACCCAAATCCCGATTTTGAATCTCCTTAAGGAACTGAATCCCGTCCATGCCCGGCATTCTTATATCGCAGATGATGAAATCGTAATTCTTCCCGTCATCGATGAGTTTAACTGCGGAGAGTCCGCTCTCGGCGGATTCAACCTGGTATCCCTCCATACTCAGTATCAGGGAAAGCGATTCCCTGACTCCAACCTCATCATCTATTACCAGAACCTTAGCCATGACCATCCCCCTCGGCCGCGGGAAGCGTTACTCTAAAGGTGGTTCCCTTTCCGGTCTCGCTTTCCACCGATATGCTTCCATCGAAGATTTGGACGATTCTCTGAGAAACGGAAAGCCCCAGCCCGGTTCCCTTCCCCGGCTCCTTAGTAGTAAAAAAGGGGTCGAATATCTTATCCATCATTTCTCTGGGAATCCCTGCACCGTTATCCTCTACCGCGATCTCCACATCCCCGTTAGAATTTCGAGCGGTCGACACGGTGATCACCCCATCGCTAGAGACGGCATCCTTGGCGTTCAGAATCAAGTTTATAACGACCTGAGAAAGCTGGTGTGGGTCTACCTCGATGGAGAGAGGCCCATTTGAAAGCTCTAAGTTAAGCTCGATATTCTTTAATATGCCCTGAGTCTTTACTATATCCACAGCGCGATTGACCACGTCGTTTACCCCTATCCTTTTCAGCTCGAAGTCCCGGGGACGCGAGTAATCGAGCAGCGTGCGGATTATTCGGTCGATTCTCTCCACTTCCTTCTTGATGTTTGTCAGAAACTCGGCTCTACTTTCCCCATCCCGGTTGTGATCCCTCCTTAAAACCTCTATGTAGCCCTGAATGGCCGATAGAGGGTTTCCTATCTCATGCGCCACTCCGGCGGCCAGCTTTCCCAGTGATGCCAGTTTCTCCGAAGCTATCAGCTCTCGCTGAGTCCTCAGAAGCGCACGGTTTGCTTCTTCGAGAGCCTCGATATTCTGTCTAAGCTTAGTCTTATTCCCCTCGATTTCATCATACATCTTTTTTAGAGCATCATGGAGCTGGTTTATTTCTTTCACCCCTCGCCGGTTCGTCTCCTTGGGAAACCGGCCCCTTGCTATCTCCTCAGTCGTTTCTATTAGCTCGTGGACCGGCCTGACCACCCTTCTGGAGAGCAGATAGAAGCCAAAGAACGCAATCACTAACAAGTTTAGGATGGTGGAAATAGCGATTAACCTCCGGCCCAAAACCAGGCTTTCTTCCAGGGACGAAAGAGGCTGATAGATAAGGATGACGCCCTGTCGCCCCCCATTTTTGTCGAGCGGCGATACAATCTTGATCCCTTTGTAGAACGCAAACGGGGGTATATTGAAACCTTCTATGTCAACCGTCGTCCTTCCGGTCTTCATGACCTCGATAATGAGCGGATCGGTGGTGCTTACCGCTGATTTATTGGAATTTGTATTAAAAAACCTTCTCCCCTGATTGTCCGCAATAACCCCCCAGGCCCCTGGTTCCAAGACATCCTCCAGGAATTCAATCCCTCCCTCGATGTTATTTCCCTTGGCATACAAGGACTCAAAGACAGCGATTACCGATTTCACCCCTTCGATCTTCCCCTGAAGGGCAAACCTTTCCGTTACCTTGTAAGCAATAATGCCCAAGAGAAACATGGCCACGGCGGTGAGAAAGAGAATATTAAAGAGTATTTCCGCCCTGAGCCCAAGTTGACGCATGGTATCACCCACCTAGGGCGAACACCCGGTTCGCCCCTACCAAATATTAATGTAGAATTCGTCTTACATCTACCTAGTCGGATTTACCTTCCTGGATAAATTCGATAACTAAAAAAACCCGAAGCCGCCGGTGTAACAGTAAATAACAGCGGCCAGAGAAAGGAATGGACCATAGGGAATGGCGTACTTCAAATCGCCTCTTTGGTAAAGAATTATGGAAATTCCGACCACCGTTCCGATAAGAGAGCTTACGAAGGCTACGAAAATCACCCCCTTCCAGCCGAGGAAGGCTCCGATCATGGCTAGAAGCTTCACGTCCCCCATCCCCATGCCTTCCCTTTTTCTTATCGCCTGATACAAGAAGCCGATGAGATAGAGAATCCCCCCTCCCAGAATTACTCCGAATAGTGAGTCAACGACCGGCACCCCGTTCAATATGTAGAGAACGCTCCTTAGGTCAAACTGAGAAGAGTGGAAAATCACCCTGGCTAACCCCCAGTCTGTGCTCAAGACAGAATAAATAATGCCTACCACTATGCCCGGGAAGGTTATTACGTTTGGGATTATCATGTGTTCCAAATCTATGAATGTTATGACAATCAATGAAGAGATAAAAATGAAATAGAAGAGTGTCTCCAGGGTGAGACCGAATTTCCAGACTAAAAGCGCACAGGTCAAACCGGTAAGAAGCTCGACTATTAGATAAACCGGCGAGAATTTCTCCCCGCAGACCCGGCATTTTCCACGGAGAAGAATATAGCTCACTATCGGAATATTGTCATAAAACCGGATGGGGGTGTTGCAGGTGGTACAACTGGAAGGAGGGAAGACTATGGATTGCTCTCTCGGCAACCGGTATATGCAGACGTTAAGGAAGCTTCCAACGACAGAACCAACTATGAAGGCAAATATATAGAGGGGAATAAAATTACTGGGTTCCAATAAATATCCCTTTTTCAGAAGTTAGAGAAACGCCCACCCTGCCCTTCATCTCTTTTAAAGCGTCCTCGAAATGACACTTCCTTATCCTCAGGATCCCTTTACCCCGCTTGATATGGTCCTTAATAGCGATAATGGAAGCCCTTTGACAAAGCAACTGAACATCTGCTCCGGAGAAATTCTTGATGCCCACGGCAATTTCTCTCAAATTCACATCCCTGGAAAGTGGCTTTCCCCGGGTATGAATCTTTAATATCTGCACTAAAGCGATTTCATCGGGATAAGGAACCTGTAAGAAGAGGTCGAATCTGCCCGACCTCAGGAGCGACGGGTCAACAATATCTACTCGGTTAGTAGCAGCCAGGACCACGACCCCCCTTAATTCTTCTATTCCGTCCATCTCGGTCAGCAATTGACTAACTACCCTTTCCGAAACGCGTGTTCCATCCCTCTCCGCACGACAGGGGGCCAGGGCATCAATCTCGTCAAAAAATATTATGCACGGCGCGACCTGCTTGGCTTTCCTGAAAACCTCCCTGATCGCATGCTCGGATTCCCCCACATATTTGGAGAGCAGCTCGGCACCCTTGACCGAGATAAAATTCACCCCGCTTTGATTTGCAATAGCCTTGGCCAGGAGTGTCTTGCCGGTACCGGTCGGGCCATGAAGCAGTATTCCCTTGGGTGCTCTCGTACCGGTAGCCTCGAAGAGCTGTTTGTATTTCAGTGGCCATATCACCGCTTCGGTGAGCTTCTGCTTTATGTCTTCAAGACCGCCAACGTCGTCCCAGGTAACTTTGGGTATCTCCACAAATATCTCTCTTATTGCAGAAGGTTCGACCTCCCTCAGTGCGTCGATAAAGTTCTGCATACCGACGCTCAGTGTCACAATCTTCTCGTAAGGAAGAGAGCCATCCTCGAAATCTATATCCGGTAGCGCTGTTCTAAGAGCCCTGATTGCCGCTTCGCGGCACAGGTTCTCAATATCGGCGCCTACAAAGCCGTGGGTTAGGTCAGCAATCTTTTCCAGGTCCATGTCCTTTTCCAAGGGCATACCCCGTGTATGCACCTCCAGGATCTCCAGCCTTCCGTTCCTATCCGGCACATCCAAACTTACTTCCCGGTCAAACCTCCCCGGCCTCCTCAGAGCCGGGTCAAGCGCATTAGGGAGGTTTGTAGCAGCGATTACCACAACCTTCCCTCTATCCTTTAGCCCGTCCATCAGGGCCAGAAGCTGGGCCACCACCCTTTTCTCCACATCCCCCGTGACCTTGTCTCTTTTCGGGGCGATGGCGTCAAGCTCGTCTATGAAAATAATCGACGGCTGGTTTCTGGTGGCGATCTCAAATATATCCCTCAACCTTGCCTCGCTTTCCCCGTAGAACTTATGGATTATCTCCGGGCCGTTAACCAGGTGGAAATTAGCACTGGTCTCATGCGCCACCGCTTTGGCCAAGAGTGTCTTACCGCTCCCCGGCGGCCCTACCAGGAGTATTCCCCTGGGCGGTGCTATTCCCAACCTTTCAAACACCTGAGGATATCTCAGAGGAAGTTCTACCATTTCTCTGACCTTACCTATCTGTTCTCTTAATCCGCCGATATCCTCATAGGTCACCCTTGAGGCGTCTACCTTGCCCTTCGGTCTTTTCCTGAGCTCAATCTTGGTTGTAGGTTGAACCACAACTGATTCGGCGGGTATTGTCCCGAGAACCTGGAAATCCTCATTCCTCGACCCGGGAAGTGTAACTCGTAATCTATCGCCAACGGTCAAAGGAATTCCATCGAGGCGGCTTACCAGGAACTTTGTATCATCTCCGTTAAAAAGCATCTCATTATTGAGAGGGGAAAGAACCACCTTTATCCCCGGCTCGGTTTCTACCTTCCTCACAAAAACACGGTCATCAATCCCTACCCGGGCATTCTCCCGAGTAATTCCATCTACCTGCAGTATGGACTTTCCCTGGAGGGACTTTTCTAGCTGCATGACCCGGACTACCGTCCTTCTCTTACCGTCAATCTCTATCAAGTCCCAGGGACTAACGCCGAGAGCACGCATGTCTTTGGGGTCGAGCCTGGCAAACCCTTTACCGGCATCTTTAACCGCAATCTCGCATATCTTGAGAGACAACATCGCTTTCACCCACTAGGAAAATATTACCGTATCAAAAGGATTAAGGTCAAGAATGAATTAGCTATCACCATCTCTCCGACAAAGCTAAATTGAACTACTATATTGTTTTAATTATACTACCCGGAAACACGGGCAAGTAGCGCTTCTGTGATACTCAGGTCTATAACTTTAAGGAATTTTAGGAACTACAAGAGCGAAACCCTTACCTTCCATGAGAGATTCAATCTGATTTCCGGAGATAATGCCCAGGGTAAAACCAACCTCCTCGAAGCAATACATCTTCTATGCACATTCCGGCCCTTCAAACAGGTCAAAATGGAAGAGCTGATTAGCTTTGGCGAAACCGAAGGCCGAATTAAAGGGGAGATTGACGCCGATTCCGGCCTTAATGAGGTGCACGTAATCCTGACCAGAAACGGGAAAACGGTAAAACTAAATGGCAAGATAGCATATAACACAAGCAGAGTAGCGAGCAGGTTTAGCGTCGTGAGCTTCCTGCCTCTAGACCTGGAATTAATCAAGGGAACCCCGCAGGTGAGAAGAACTTACGTCGACCTGCTGGTGTCGAATTTTGACCCCAACCACGCCAAGGATTTAAAATCCTACTTTCGGGCGGTCACTCAGAGAAATGCACTCTTGATGAGAAAAGAACAATCCGTAGAAGCACTGGAGGTCTGGGACGAGAAAATAGGAGAACTAGGAGGAAGGATAGTAAAGAGGAGGATTAATTTCATTCAAAAGCTTGAGCACGAAGTAGAGAGGAATTATGTGTTCATCTCCGGACTAAAACAAGAGGTAAAAATCCTTTACAAGCCCTCTTTCAAGCTTGAAGGAAGTTTCGAGGAGGAGTTGAAGAAGGAATTAATATCCAGGTACAGGATAGATAAAATCCGGGGACATACCTCCGTAGGCCCACACCGTGATTTAATAATATTCACCATAAATGGAAAAGACGCCTCTACTTTTGCTTCCCAGGGCGAGTCAAAAACCCTGGCCCTCTCTCTCAAGGCTTCGGAAATAAAACTCATAAGAAACATCCTTAGGAGAAACCCCGTCCTCCTCCTGGATGACGTGGCCAGCGAACTGGACCAGAATAGAAAGAACTTTCTTTTTCGATTGCTTCAGGAGTTCAGCGGCCAGGTTTTTGTCACTTCAACTAGTGCTCAAGAACTACCGGATACCGAACTCAGAAGAATCTTTCAGATAAAGGCGGGAAGGGCACAAGTCATCCCACCGGCCAGCCCTCGCACCTGAGTCCCATATCCCAGAACATCCACTCGTAGCGGCTGGTGGTGATGAAGTGCTTTTTCATCGCCTCCTTCTGGTCATTTTTCAAATCCCTGGCAATTTTATTGGTGATGTTCAAGACGGCCTTTACTATTCGAGCATACTCTTCCCCTCCATAGGTATCAATCCACCTTTGATAAAGGGGATTAGGAGAACCCCTGGAGATAAGCGCTTTTCCTACCTCCCAGTAAATCCAATAACAGGGAAGAAGTGCGCCCATGACCTCGTGAAATGGGGATGAATACGCTGTGGAGAGAAGATAGCTGGTATAGGCCAGGTTTGTGGGGGCCAGGGTAGTGTTGACAATATCCTTCTTCTTCAGGCGAAAATCCCGAAAAAAGCTGTCGTGAAGCGCCCGCTCGACCTTGAGTGCCCCGGCAGAGTGCTCGTTGAACATGATTATCCAGTCGTCCTCCGGGGCCTTAGCCGCGGCAATGCTTAGGGAACGGGCAAACTCCCTTAGGTAAAGGGCGTCCTGAATAACGTAAAACTTAAAGCTCTCCTGGCTGAGGGAGCCATCGGTTAGCCCTCTGATAAAAGGATGATGGATTATCGATTCATAAATAGGGATTATCTCTTGCCAGAGTTCCTTGGTAAAGGTTTGACCCATGCCCGTGCCCTCGAATCCACAACCAATTAGACATTACCTGATTTTAAAAAGGCGAAAAATAAGGCCTCGTACAGAATTGTAATAACCGGACAACAGAAGTTGCCAAAAGGGCTCTTCTTAATTCTTAAATTCCATTTTTAGAAATGTTCGGTTAAGGATTAGTTCTTCTTGCTTTGTGAAACTAACGATTAATAATTATGTTAAATTAAATGCATTAAACTGGATTAAATAAAACAGACGATGTCATATCAAGTTGTTGTACTCAAAAACGGAACCACCTTGTATCTCGTTGTCACCTTGAGCCCTTCATTACATTCAGGGTAGACTCCGCGAAAAGGGTCTCAGTTGTCATGCTGAACGAAGTGAAGGATCTTAAATTAGACTCTTCACCTTCGGCTCAGAATGACAATTTGAGAAGTTTTTCCAAAATGTGCAACTTGCCTTGATACTGTACTATTGAACAAGCTTTGATTAATACAAATTAGATCTCCAGGCAGGTGATTATGAAGAACGGACAGAATATCGGCCAATACCTAATCGAACGGCTGTACGAGCTTGGCGTGCGACACGTCTTTGGCGTGCCCGGTGACTTCGTGCTCGGGTTCTTTCAACAGCTAGTGGAGAGCAAAATGCAGGTAATTAACACCTGCGACGAACAGGGAGCCGGCTTTGCCGCCGATGCCTATGCCCGCGTGCGCGGCCTGGGAGCGGTATGCATTACCTACTGCGTCGGAGGCCTGAAAGTGGCAAACACCACCGCTCAGGCATTCGCCGAAAAATCCCCGGTCGTGGTCATAAGCGGCGCCCCCGGTATGAAAGAACGGGTGAAAAACCCGCTACTTCACCACAAGGTCAGGGACTTCGATACACAGCTTAAGGTGTATGAGCATATCACAGTCGCTTCCACGGTTTTATACGACCCGGAAACCGCTTTTCGTGAAATCGACCGAGTACTGGAGGCGGCACAACGCTTTAAGCGGCCGGTTTACATCGAACTGCCCCGCGATATGGTCAATGTGCCCGGGGATACTAACTACAAGGCTCAGTATAAAGAGGAAAAAAGCGACCCCGATGCAATTAAGGAATTGCTGTCGGAAGCGGTCAATATGATCAACTCGGCCAAAAAACCGGTTATCCTGGCCGGCATAGAACTCCACCGATTCGGCCTGCAAAATATCCTACTGAAGCTGGTCGAAAAGACCAATATCCCGGTGGCGGCAACGATCCTGAGTAAATCGGTAATATCCGAGCGACACCCTCTTTATCTTGGCGTGTACGAAGGAGCCATGGGTTTTGAGGACGTCAGGGAGTATGTCGAGTCAAGCGATTGCCTTATCCTGCTGGGCGTTTTCATGAGCGACGTTGACCTTGGTATTTTTACAGCGCATCTGGACCAGGGAAAATCCATTTATGTAACCAGCGAGAAGGCCATGGTCCGACACCACACCTACGAAGAGGTACGTCTCCAGGACTTTATTCAGGGACTGCTCGAAGCGGATATCAAGCGCCATGAACCGGGCCAGACACCCCATCCAAAACCGCCACCCGCCTTCTCGGTTAAACCCGGCGAGAAGATAACCGTGAAGCGGTTGTTCCAGCAGTTAAATGCCTTTCTCGACGATAATACCGCGGTTATAGCAGAACCCGGAGACGCCCTAATTGGAGGTGCCGACCTCTTCATCCACGGGGCTACCGAGTTCATAGCACCGGCATACTATCTTTCCCTGGGGTTTGCTGTTCCGGCAAGTATAGGTGTCCAAATGGCTAACCCTAATGTGAGGCCTCTGGTGCTAGTAGGCGACGGCGCCTTTCAAATGACCGGTATGGAGTTATCCACAATCGCCCGGTTCAAGCTAAACCCGATCGTGGTTGTCTTCAACAACCGAGGATACGGGACGGAACGGCCTATGTTGGACGGCCCTTTCAACGACATACACCCATGGAAGTTCAGCAAAATCCCCGAAATGCTGGGAGCAGGCAAGGGATACGATGTAAATACCGAAGACCAACTGGAAGAAGCCCTTCGCTCAGCCCGGGCCTACGAAGAAGGATTTAGCATCCTGGATGTTCACTTAGACCCGCACGATAGCTCGCCGGCTCTTAAGCGTCTGACCGAGTCGCTGGCAAAAAGAGTAAAGTAGGTATTTTTCTTGGGCTTAGCGTATAGCCTTACTCGAGTTTCTGATTACAGCACCTGGCCAATAACTAAATATTTAAAAAAGACTTGAAAACCAATGACGAAAACTAGCCCAACGAGGCCTATCACCATATTCATGTGCGGCGATGTAATGACCGGAAGAGGAATAGACCAGGTGCTACCTCATCCCAGTCACCATCTTCTTTATGCCCCCTATCTCCGAAGTGCCCGAGAGTATGTTGACCTTGCCGAGAAGATAAATGGTTCTTTCAATAAGCGGGTCGAGTTTTCTTATATCTGGGGAGATGCTCTCAAAGAATTCGAGAGATTGTCGCCCGACCTCAAGATTATCAACCTAGAGACAAGCATAACTACAAATAACGATTACTGGAAGCGCAAATGGATACATTATAGAATGCATCCTAAGAATGTTGCCTGTTTAACCGCAGCCGAGATTGATTGCTGTTCGCTTGCAAATAACCACGTTCTTGACTGGGGATATCAGGGTCTAAGAGATACCTTGGAAACCCTAGATAAAGTTGATATAAAGTTTACCGGCGCCGGTCTGAATCGGTACAAGGCTGAAACTCCTATCGTGATGCCGGTAGAGAATAAAGGAAGGATAATCTTGTTTGCGTACGGCTCAGTCACGAGTGGAATACCTCCAAAGTGGGCCGCTTCGCATAATAAGCCCGGCGTCAGTCTACTAAAGGATTTTTCCGATGAAACAATTAATCACATTGGCGAGAAGGTTAAGGAGCTAAAGAAGAAAGGAGACGTTTTAGTTATATCTATACATTGGGGAAGAAATTGGGGGTACGAGGTTCCATCCGAGCAAAGAGAGTTTGCCCGGAGACTAATAGACGAGGCCGGGGTGGACATAATTCACGGACATTCTTCTCATCACCCGAAGGGAATAGAGGTTTACCAGGGGAAGCTCATCATATATGGATGTGGCGACTTTATGAATGATTATGAGGGCATCGTCAAGCATAAAGAGTTTAGACCCGACCTCACCTTGATGTATTTTGTGAGCATGGACCCATCGTCCGGTAAACTTACCGGTTTACGAATGAGCCCGATGCAGATTAAGCACTTCAAATTAAACCGAGTCAGAAGAGAGGATGCGTTCTGGATAGCAGAGACCATGAGCAGGGAAGGCAAGGAATTTGGAACTCGGACAGAGGTGTTAGAGGATAATACATTAAGATTGGAGTGGAATTAGTTTTCTTAAACAATATGTGGAATTCTGGGAGTGTAAAGTAGTCTGACCCGGCAGTTTATGGTAACTTTTAAGGGATTAAAATATGAGTCTCAGGAACAAAATCCCCGAAGACCTGAAGAACGCGCTTAAGAATAAAAACCAGGTGGAGCTTTCCGTACTCCGTATGCTGCAGTCCGCTATAAGAAACAAAGAGATCGAGAAGAACAAAGCTGAACTTACCGATGAAGAGGTTATTCAGGTTGTAGCCGGTGAAATCAAAAAGCGTAGGGAATCAATAGAGGGATATCTGAAGGGGCGGAGGCAAGACCTAGTAGATAGGGAAAATGCCGAGCTCGATGTTCTGATGAAATACATGCCCAGGCAAATGACCGAAGATGAGATCAGAGAAGAAGCCAGAAAGGCTATTCGGGAATCCGAGGCAAAAACCTTAAAAGAAATCGGAAAAGTAATGAAGATTATTATGCCCCGTACCAGAGGGAAGGCCGACGGTGCCCTGGTAAATAAGGTGGTAAAAGAGGAATTAGAGAAAATGGAGGGTGGAGTTTAGTGTGAGAGTATGGGAGTACACGATGATGAGAATACTTAGATTGATTGCTTTCCTCGCTTTCATTCTTTGCTTTCCCTTTTTCTCCGAAGCGGAGCTTAAGGTGGGCGAAACCGCTCCTGAATTTAAAGCGACCGACCATGAGAACAATACGTTAGATTTAAAAAACCTGAGGGGGAAATGGGTAGTGCTTTACTTTTACCCCAAGGACGACACCCCCGGATGCACCATAGAAGCCAAAGAGTTTACCGAGCTATATCCGGAATTCCTGGAGAATAATGCATTGGTATTCGGCATAAGTGCCGATGATAAAGAAAGCCACTGCGATTTCCGGGATAAACATGCTTTGAAGATTCCTCTAATTCCAGATGAAGAAAAGGAAATAATGTCGTTATACGATGTACAGGTTTCCGGGGGCTACGCCTCGAGAGACACGGTTATAATCGACCCCTCCGGAAAGATAGCGGAGATATATCGGAAGGTAAAGCCGGCCGGCCACGCAAAAGAGGTTTTGGACTACATTAAAGAGAATTCAAACTGAGCTTAAACTTGTCTATTTCTACATCCGGGCATAGCTCATGTTTTAAAGCTTAAATTGCTATATCCATAAAATAAACACGTTGAGGAGAACAGGAAATGGCTGAGTTGGCAGAATCCACTCCAGTGGGGTCGGAGGGAATAAGATGGGATCTTTCAGACCTTTATTCAAACCTCGATGACCCGCAAATAGAAAAAGACATCAAAGATGCGCTCTCCAGGGCAGAGTCGTTTGAGGAAATATACCGGGGAAAAATAAACTCGGAAACGGTTAACCCATACCTTCTTCTTCAAGCGGTAAAAGAGTTAGAGTCAATACAGGAACAAGTGGGGAGGTTGCTCTCCTATGCTTATCTTGTCTTTGCGGGAGACACCAGCAACCCAAAACACGGGGCATTTCTGCAGTCGGTTCAAGAAAGAGCGACCGAGGTTCGCAAACACCTCCTATTTTTTGAGCTGGAGTGGATCGCTCTCTCTGATGAAGTAGCAAACACACTTATACATCATGAATCGCTTGCTCATTACCGTCATTTTCTCGAACGTGAGAGAAGATATAAACCGCACCGCTTGAGCGAGCCTGAGGAAAAGATTCTTGATGAGAAGGCGAACACCGGTTCACGTGCCTTCAGACGGCTTTTTGACGAGGTAATAAACAACATCCGGTTTAAGGTCAGGCTCGACGGAAAAACAAAAGAATTGACCGAGACCGAGACGCTTACCCTCTTGTACGATGCCGACCGTAGCAGGAGAAAAGCGGCGGCCAAAGGACTCACCTTAGGCCTTAAGGAAAACAAACATGTCCTTACCTATATATTCAACACCCTAGTTCAGGACCACGCTGTTAATGACCGCCTGCGCTCTTTCCCGGACGCCATGGCCTCCCGCCATCTAGACAACGAGATCGACAAGGCTACCGTGGACGCTTTAATAACATCCTGCGAGAAGAACTACCCCTTGGTCGAAAGGTACTACAACCTTAAAAGGCGGCTTCTTGGTCTAAAAAGGTTCTACGATTACGACCGTTATGCACCAATATTTTCGGAGAAGAAAACAATCGATTACCAGACCGGTAAGGAAATCGTGCTGGAGGCATTCGGACATTTCTCTCCACTGATGTCAGAAGTTGCCGGCGAGTTTTTCGATAAAAACTGGATTGACGCCGAGGTGAGAGAGGGAAAGCGAGGCGGCGCATTCAGCCACAGCACCGTGCCCAGCGCTCATCCGTACGTATTTATCAACTATACCGGGAAGCTCCGGGACGTTATGACCCTGGCTCATGAACTGGGGCATGGAATCCACCAATACCTGTCCCGGAAACAAGGATATTTCCAATGTCACACCCCGCTCACCACCGCCGAGACGGCAAGCGTGTTCGGAGAGATTCTGGTGTTCCATAAACTGAAAGAGTCGGAGAAAGACCCGAAAAATAGGCTCTCGCTCCTTTGCAGCAAGCTAGAGGATATCTTTGCCACCGTTTTTCGCCAGGTGGTACTCACCAAGTTTGAGGAAAAGCTCCATAGGGCCAGGAGAAATGAGGGTGAACTTACCAGCTTGCGTATAAACGAACTATGGCTCGAGGCCAATCGCCCCATGTTTGGTGAATCCGTGGTGTTAACGGAGGATTACGGATGGTGGTGGATGTATATACCTCATTTCATCCATTCACCGTTTTATTGTTACGCCTACTCCTTTGGAGAACTTCTGGTACTGTCCCTTTATCATAAATACCTACATGAGGAAAATGCTTTTGTGCCGCGATATATAGAGCTTCTTTCTTTCGGGGGCTCGGAGTCACCGGAAAGACTTCTGGCCCGTGTCGGTGTGGATATTACCGACCCTAACTTCTGGCAGGGGGGATTAGACCTGCTGAGGGACATGGTGGAGGAGGCTATAGAACTGGCCAGGTTTTAGTAATAAGGGCATTGATTATTGGCTTGCGAAAACTGTTAAGAAAAAAGTCGGCTCGGTTTATTTAATTTTCCATCACTTTTTTGACTACTTTAGTGAGCTCTTCGATCTTATAAGGCTTGGCCACGACCCCGTCGAACCCATATTTTCGGTAATCGGACATTACCGGGTCGTTTGAATATCCACTCGAGACTATCGCCTTCACCTCCGGGTCGATGCGACGAAGCTCCTCCAGCGCCTCTTTACCCCCCATTCCCCCTGGGACCGTCAAATCCATTATCACCAAGTCAAACCGTTCCCCAGACTCTTTGGCGCTCCTGTACTTCTGGATGGCCTCCTCGCCGTCCCCGGCGTAATCCACCTCATACCCGAGCATAGCCAGAACCTCTCCCGAAGCCTCCCTCACTATCTCCTCATCATCCATAATCAGCACCTTTCTCTTTACAAGAGGCTTCTCGAACAACTTATCTTCATTCATTTGCAGCTCCTGGACGCTCGCCGGTAGGTATACATGAAACTTAGTGCCCCTTCCCCTATCCGTTTCCACTTCCACGTAGCCGTGGTGGTTCCTTACTATCGAATACACTACCGCCAGTCCGAGCCCTCCCGCCCCTTTTTTGGTGGTAAAATAGGGGTCGAATATCTTGGATAGATGCTCTTCCGATATTCCCACTCCCTGGTCCTGGATAGTAATTTTGACATACCGGCCAAGATGGTCCGCATTAACAGTCCGGTCTTCGTTGGTAATATTCTGTGCGGAGACCTTGATTAATCCCCCGTCGGGCATGGACTCCTCGGCGTTTAATAAAAGATTTTTAATGACCTGAATTATCTGTCCTTCGTCTATTTCCGCAGGCCATAAATCCTCCTCTACCGAAAGCTCATATCTGACAGCAGGATCGTATGGTGTAAAATCTATGGATTCTCTGAGGAGATTCATCACCGAAGTAATTTTTTTTACCGGAGCCCCACCCTTAGAGAAGGTTAGAAGTTGCTTGGTTAAATCCCTTGCCCGGAAACAAGCCTTCTCCGCCTCGCTCAGCCTTGTATAAATCCTATCCTCTGTGTCAAGATGTATCTTGGAAAGGGAAATATTCCCAAGCATAACCGTAAGAAGATTGTTAAAATCATGGGCTAAGCCGCCGGCCAAGACGCCGATCGATTCCAGCTTTTGGGCTTTTAAAAGCTCCTCCTCTATCTTCTTTCTTTCAGTTATATCTCGGAATACCAACACCACTCCTACAATATTGCTGTCCTTATCATGAATCGGGGAACTAGTAGCGGATACAAACTTCTGACCGCCATCCCTCGCCGCCAGGACAGCGTCCTTAGGAAGATAAACTATCCGGTCCGTCTTTATGGTCCTTTCTACCGGATTCTCAGAAGCTTCCCCGCTTTGGACTTTGACTATGCAGAAGACCTCGGCAAAGGATTTACCCATCGCCTCTTCCTTTTGCCAGCCGGTAATCTGCTCCGCCACTCTATTCATGAGTACAATCCTTCCTTCCGTGTCGGTAGCAATCACCCCGTCACCTATGGAGCGAAGGGTCACTGTTAATCGCTCCTTTTCTGCCGCAAGGGCCTCCTCTATCCGTTTGCGCTCGGCTATCTCCCTTTTTAAAGATTCGTTAATTTCCCTGAGCTCCCTGGTACGTTCCTCAACCCGATTCTCTAGTTCGTCATGAGCCCTCCGAAGAAGTTCTTCCGACCGTTTTCGCTCGATCGCATAACGTATTGAGCGAATGAGGTGCTCGCCGTTGGCATCTCCCTTGATGAGATAGTCCTGAGCTCCCATATGTACCGCCTTGACTGCCAGTGTTTCGTCATCGTTTCCGGTAAGTATTATAATCGGTAATTTGGAGACCTGTTTGTACATCCGGACGAATGTATCGAGTCCCCCGCTATCGGGCAGGTTGAGGTCTAAAAGAACCAAATCAAACTCCTCCTCTCTCAACCGGTCAAGTCCAGTCTGGAGGCGGTCGCTCCACTCCAGCTCGAACCGGGTATCTTTCCCCCGAGCTAAGAACATGCTGATAAGATCGGCATATCTGTGATCGTCCTCTACCAAGAGGACCCGGATAGGATTGTTTATCATATTTTTCCCACCATTAAGTAGTGAAGAAAATATAGTTTTCCCCTCATTCATTTCAACTTTGCAACAAATGTGCCATGGGCCCTTCACACATAACCCACCCTACACACTTATTTTTTGCCAATAACCTAAATTATATAAGTGTTATAGAAGACAAATTTTGTTAAAATTAAGTATTCATAAAATTTTAGGAAGCGGGACGGTAGCAGGAGGGCCTTCCATGGATACAGGCTCTTTTATAATCTCCGGGCAGTCCTTCACCCCTAGTTGCCGGAGATGGAGCTCGATCTCTTCGAGTAACAATTGATCATCTTCTCCCAATTTCTGGCAAGCTTTAAGGAGAACCTTCTTCGCCTTTGATTTATCGCCGACCCTAAAGTAGAGAACACCAAGGGTATCCAGAGCATAGGCTGGGCTGTCATCAAGAGAAGGTATAGCTTTAGTCAGATATTCAAGGCCTTTGTGATAATTCTCGTTGAGGGTGATATAAAGAGAAGCCAGGTTATTGGCCGCCTCTATATTTTTCTCATCTTTCTTGAGTGCTTTTAGATAGTTTTCCTCTGCCTGTTCGTATTTCCCCTGTTTGTAATACACATTGGCCATGTTCACCAGGGGTACAACCAGAGTCTTATCCTTATCCACCGCTTTCTTGTACTCCCTAAGGGCCAGGTCATATTTGCCTTCCTTTTCGTAGGCTACTCCCAGGTTGTTATGTTCTTCGGCGGTTAACGGGTCAGTCGTCAGCAAGGCGATATGAGGAAAGTAACTGCAACCATAAGAAAAAAGGGAAAGTATAAGGAGGGTATTAAATTTTATCCAATTCTTTCTCACTTTCTCACGACAAGCATTAGTTTGTTCATTTTTTCCCACTCTTTATCTAGCTCAGAAAAACTTACCACCTGGGCGCCCTTAAATCCAGTGTGTAGTATAAAAACACCCTTGCTCTTGTCGTAACCATATACGACATAATAGTGGGGAACGCTCAGTACCCACCTTCCGAGGTCAACGATCACTATGACCGGTATACCCTGGTCTATGACGGAGATGAGCGCATCTATGTCCCCGTTCTTCGTCTCCGTCTTGTAACCCATCTGCCTGGCGAAGTTCTCCATGTCCGATATAAGCGCTCCCCCCAATTTCGGAGTATAGACATGTTCGGCAATTTCCTCCTGGTTTATATCCCGGCCGTAAAATCTCATGACCGATTCCATGGCCGCAGGACCGCAAAATTCATCCTTCTGCTTCACAAAAGGAACATTTTCTATGACCTCGGCCTTATCGGAAGCGGATATGCCCCCTTCCACCGAGTGCCGTTGGGAGCATCCGGCAAGTAAAAGAAACAAAATTACTGGCGAAGCAATGCCCCCGGGCGCAAAGGCCCTGATTAAGTGAGTGAGGCTCATAACCTTCCGTACAAAGATTATATTCTTCTTAATATTATTAGTAACAATATGGCTATTACAAAGACTACCAGGACTATCACCGCCGCCGTGGCCGCACCGTCTCCTCCAGCCGGTATGCGGTCAGAAAGGGCGGCCAACTGATGTATCTGCTCATCGCTCATCCTATCCATCTTGGCCATTACTTCTTCTTTGCTAAGCCCATGGCTCTTAAGCCTC
>DATMAT010000060.1 GCA_035559815.1 Thermodesulfobacteriota bacterium | reverse complement strand
TCATCCAACAGATCAAGTCCAAATCGTGGCTCACGTTTTGCATAGATATGCCGCCTCCGGAGTGACGCCAGGTTCCACGCCAGATGTCGCGGGCATAGTAGCTTTCCGGACGAAACTCGACCCAGGACCACAAGACTCGTCTGACCTTTCCGATGAGCCCGGTGTCGATGATTTGTTTCATCGTCTGTGATGAACGAAAGGTCCGGTATTGATGCCCGACAGAGAGTTTGAGATTCTTTGTCTTCGCCAGGCAAACTATACTTTCCGCGTCTGAGATGCGAATAGCCAGCGGCTTCTCCACAAAAACGTGCACTCCAGCGTTAAGGCAGTCCAGAGCCATCGGAGCGTGAAGGTAATGCGGTGTGGCAATGGAAACGGCGTCAACGATTCCGGCCTCTAGCATCTTGCGATAATCGGTAAACCCGCGCACTCCGAGTTCTTCCGTCCTTTCCTTTAATATGTCCTCGTCCAGGTCGGCCAGCGCAGTTAACTCTACCTTCTCGTTTTGTCGGGCAAAGCGGACATGCAGATTGCCTATACCCTTAATCCCGATTATGCCGTAGCGCACCCTGTTCATGTCTTTCCTTTTTAGAAACCAGCACAGGTTTTAATCTCGGCTGACTATGCTTTTTATTAGAGGGGAACCTGGTCAACCAGGTGGTTATAAAGAGACAACCCCGCATCTATCTTAAGCACTGTCCCAGTGGTGAATCTCGAAAAAAAGTCTGATGATAGATAGACCGCCGCTCTCCCGATATAACAAGGGTTTATCGAACTTTTATATAGAGGGGTGTATTTGTGGGCGATTGTGTTACCGTTTTTATCCTCTTCTACATAGCCGGGGGCTATTCCATTTACTCTTATACTATATGGGGCTAGCTCTAGAGCCAATTCCTTTACGATCATCCCTAATGCGGCTTTTGAAGAACTGTAGCTCGGAAAGCGTCTAATTGTCCATTGATGAATGGAGGTGATAAATATTATGGAGCCGCTAACATGGTTATCTATCATTGTTTTTGAAATACGTTTTGTCAGGTACATAGGACCAAGGACATTCGTATCAAAAACCCTTTTCCATTCTTTTAAATCAAGGTCTTTTATCGTTCGTCCCCCAAAATGGATTCCTACGTTATTGACCAGTATATCGATCTTGATCCGATCTTGTAATAGTGAGTTACACAGTGAATCAACATCTTCCGACCTTGATACGTCTGAGATGAATCCTTTTGATACAACCGGATAGCGGTTTAATTCTTGCTTTAATTGAGCACATCTATCCCTGTCGATGTCGCTAAAGAATACATTTGCACCCTGTTTTGCCATTTCAATAGCAATGCTTTTACCGATGTTTTTCCCCGCTCCGGTTATAAGTGCGTTTTTCCCCTGTAATAGTTTGTTCATATGGTATAAGTTCTCCCCTTGCGGTCTCATTGATATAGGTTTTTCATTCCTACGTCTATAGAATCTAGGGTGGTTCTTAAACCTTATTTTTCTCTTTCCACACCGATGCCAGAGAGCTAGTCATCCTCCTCAGCTTCAGGACAGAGCCTGAATAGTAAAACCTTTCCAGAAGAAGCACGGATAGTCGTTTGCGGTAAGACGGTGGCGGTATAACGAACGACTCGCTGTGTTGAGGGGTAAATTCCACGGGGATTTCGGCTGAAGTAGTTTCTTTGTATGATTGTCTTATTTCATCCGCCAGATTGGGGAACCCCAGACTCTCTGCAACCTCTTCTACAATATGAGTATCTGTCGTGTACCTTTTGCGTCCAATGTCTTTGTAGTAAAGCACGTCGAGGTCCAAGAGGTGTTCTAAGTGGTCTGCCAAACGTATTAGAACTGTATTACGGTCGATGGGGTTTAGTTTATTCACTTCGTCCCGGATAGTCGAGATATTCTCTGGTTTCCACTTCAGGGTGGCAAACCGGGCCACGTATTCTTCGACCCCTTCGCCCACAGTATGTCTTACATACTTACGTTTAGACTTTGAGATAAATCTCTTTCCGTCCCCGAAGTCGCCATTTTGGTAAGCGTTATGGATAAGGCCTGCCGCCACCACCTCTCCAGATAATCTAAGTGAGGTTAGAATGCTGGCTGTTCCCACCCCGTGCGAGATAAGCGTTTTCCCGGAAGGCTGAAACCGTCCCGAAAAAAGTAACATGGCTAGCTCGTATGCATTACGGACTAGAACCATATCGGCCTTTGAATAATCATTAAGCCGTAGTTGGTTGTAGAGTTGAGTAATTGCCTGGGCGTAGGAGTGTGCCATTCTAACCTCGACTAGGATCAAACAAAGCGCCTACACTATTCATTCTCATCTTATAGCATAATTTGCTCAGAAAGCGCATCGTGATGAAAATGGTGTGGCAAAACACAAAAGATAGCCGCATGTGATAGGACCGGGGAGCAACAAGGTAGGCGCGATCCCGGCTGCTGCTGATGAGCAGCTCTCTTTGAATCTCTGTTGAAGTAACTTCTTTGAATACCCGTGATAGTTCGGAGGCTAGAGCAGGGAAGCCGATCCTGTCTGCCATTTCTATCATGTCTCGACCCCAACGCTCGATGTACTCTCTCCGTCTATCGGCATCGGAGCAATAGAGAACGCCGCAGTTCAAACTGTCTTCCAACTCATTTGCCAGGCGGATCAAAAGAACATCCCGGTCAATCTGGTCAAGGTTATCGAGTCTATCGCCAACGTCTGAGAGCGCCCTCGAACTCCATTTGAGGCTTGTATACCTGGCGATATAGTCTTCTACAACGTCACCGACAACGTCCCTTATTTTTTGACGCTTGTTGCCGGACATAAGCCTTAGACTCATGAGGCCAAAATCGCCGTGGATATAGGCGGCGTGAAGAAGACCTGCCGTTACTATGTTTATCGGTGTGCGTAGGGAGGCGAGTATGCTGGCTGTGCCTACCAGATGAGAGATGAACGTATCCCCGGAGGGACGGTATTGGCCGGTGAATAGTCGCATCGCTAGCTGGTAAGCATTCCGGACAAGAAGGATCTCTTCATTCGAGTAACCCTCACGGTGGAGCTGGTTGAAGAGTTGAATGTTTGTTTGAGCGTATGGTGGCATGATTTTTTGCCCTATCAAATCAAATTTTTGAGGAAACTCAAAAAATGATAGGGGTCCCGCCGAAATTCTCACACACCCGGGAGTCAAGCTTAGAATTTCTTCCTGAAAAGCGAGACCTCAGAACCATCGGGCTCTTGAAAGCTCCTTAAATGCCGGAAGCTCCCGATATGAGAATAGAAGAACTCGTGCATCCTATCTATAGATTCTTGAAAGGGGCTTATCGCTATGTTGGCCGAGTTCTTGGTCAAGATGTAGTCATACCGGTAAAACTTTTGAACGAATTCTTCAAAGGCTGTACCTTCATAATTTTGTAGCTTTATTACATTCAACGGAAGCATCTTAAGTGTAGTATAGTAGCGAATGGTCTGACCGTTTATATAGCGGTGGTCTGGTATAACACCCATGTACATCGGCATATCGTACCGATTGATTCGGCCAATTCTGTTCATATCCTCTTCGATGGCAGAAACTATTTCTTTAACCTTCCATTCCTCTCTCGAGTTATCGATAATAGTGTTTCTCAGCTGTAAATTCTCTCTGAAAAAGAGTATAGAGAAGAGAATTAGGAAAAGAGAGATAGCATATCTCTTAAGACCAAATCTACCATCTAGAACTTTAACAGACCCGACCTCGATGAGAAAAAAGGAGATTAAAAAGGAAATCGGAATCAACCAAGGCATCATGTACCGGGGTTGCTTGTTTTGTATCAGGAAGGTGAAAATGCAATAAGGGATGAGTATCCAAATTGAAAGAAGGGTTTTTTGTTTGCTATTTGAAAACAGCAATAGAACCAGTCCGGCAATAAAGAGGACAAGACCGACAGGTGTTATCATATCATTCCATAAGGCGGCTGGATAAAAATAGACAGAAGCATAGGATAGAAGAGAATCAGGCCCATGGGCAATGGGGCCTCCGGAAAACCTCAAAGTCTCTCCTATGAGCGCCGGGAGAATCGGGAAATAATAAGGTCCGAAAGTGACGATGGATGCAAGCACAAAAAGGGCTATATTCCTTAGTACTTTTTTGAAATGGTAAGCCCTTTCCAAAGCACCCTCCTGGGAGGTAGCCGGGTAAAAGGCTCGAAATGCCAAATAGCCGAGCGGACCCAGGACAAAGAAGAGGTATGTCCATTTGGTAAGCATTCCCAGTCCAAAGCAAAAGCCGGAGATAACGGAGAATTTGGTATTCTGGAAATAATTAGATTTCAGGATGAAGAAAGTGCCTAGGGCAACCATAGCCGTCAAGGGAAGGTCCAAATAGTAAATTACGCTGTGCTTCAGGATGATGGGAAATAGCAGTATTAATACAGAGGCCAACAGTCCGACATTTCTATCAAACATCAGTGTGCCTATTTTATAAACAGAGAAGACGAGTATGAAAATAAATATCATATTAGACATGATAGCTACTTTAGCAGACGTTCCGAAGACAAAGTACCAAAAAGATGTCGATATCGGAACCAGGGGAGGATAATACCCGGAGGGTCGAATAAGCGGATATTGCTCGGACTTATTAATAAGATCTTTAATAACTTCAAGATTTACCTGGGATGGATTGCCCAGTATGTTGTAATATACCAAACTATCCCTCAGGTGGACCGCTTCGTCCCACATGGGAGGGGCGGAATCGCCAGAGGTTAAGCTATAGATATTAATCCCGTAAAGAGAGACGAGGAACAATAAAAGTAAATAACAAACTGACCACTTCATGGAGTGAACTTCATTTTCATAAAATTTATATCATCTTTTACTGTCTTCATTACTAGACTGGATATAGCCGAGTCTTTTCATTGTCGGTCCCGCTATTTCCATAACCGTTGCCAATTCCTCGTCCGTAAGCTCTCTTTTATATCTTCCAATGCTGGTATTTTGTACCATCTTTGTCGAGAAGCCAGCAGGGTCCACTCCCAACCAATTGCCTGATCAACCGGTGACACGCATAACCTCGTCTCCCGTGAACGGGGGAAATTTTATTCAGACAAATATCGATCAGCGTGGCAAAAAGGAATTTCAGCCCTGACAAATAATAACTTTCTTAAAAATACGTTTTTCTGTGTTTACCGTTGGCGGTTGTGATCTAATGAAGCGCGGTTGATTGGAACCGTTGCCACAAGGTACTAACACTTCACATACCTCTTCCGGCTGGATTTCTAAAAAGCCAATCAGGCTCTCCAGGTCACCCTCGATTTTTTCACCCGAATACAAAATGCCCGCCCAAGGAGTTAAGATAGTACTTTGAACAGTCGCCTTACAGTCGGTATATGATCCGTCCCACCGGTGAAATAAAAACCCACTTCTACGGGCAAGCATAATATCCGCAAGGCGAGCATAGCGCGTGAATAAACACAAGACCTCGTTATCCGATGTTTTTATCTTACGTAAGTATTTGATAGATTCAGCGGCGAGCTCATCGTCATGAACACATAGGACCCAGGAAAGAGAAATGCTTTTTAGTTTTCTACCGTTCTTTTGTTGTATTGATACATACGGTTTGTTGTTGTGAACGTATGTTTCTTCCAATATATTTGCAATTTCCCTAGCCGTGTGGTCCCAAGTGTAGTATCTTTCACAGTCCCTTCTTCCTTGTCTGCCCCTTTCCCGGGCTTCTTTGGGATTCTCAAAAATGTGTCTCATAACGGCGCGTAGCTTCTTTATGTCCGGTTCATAAAAGCGGTCCCCTGTGTATGAAATCACATCTCTATCTTTTGAAACAAAGCCCCGACCTGTAGGCACAAGATAGCCGTTGGCTTCATTCAAGAAGTCCAACACTCCCCCGTATTTAAGTCCGACCGCCGGGGTTCCCGAAGCCATCGCTTCAAGCAAGGTTAAGCCAAAACCCTCGTTACTGGGCATCACATACGCATCCGCGTTAGCATAAAAGTCTCTAAGGGTCTCTTGTCTAACGGAGTCCGTGGAAAGGAATATAGGGGCACTTTTTCTGTAATAGCGCTTTTCCCAATCCTCAAACTCAAGGGCGACATTGTTCTGTGTGGTGCGGAATTCCGGCCGCAAAAATATGAAGAGCGCGACATCTTCGTCCTTACGGAACTCTTCAAGAAAAGCCCGAACCAATTGACGCATGTTTTTTCGTTCTACCGATGTGGAAATGGCTAAAAAATTAAAGCCTTTCCCCCCCGGTAAAGGTGTCCTTTCGGGAACCGGGCGAAAAAACTCAAGGTCTATGCCATGAGGGACAACATAGATAGGCCGATGAACGCCGGCCTTATAAAATATGTGCTTGGCAAAGGTACTCGGAACAATAATCGAATCCATCAGGTTGCACCGACCAATAATAGCCGGGGGGATATCCGTTGACTCGTACACAAATAGCCCAACATTAGTGGTTTTTGCATTAAAACGGGTATAGATAGGAGGGGTGATATGAAGCGAAACATCCGGGTCTCCATTACAAGTAGTGAACAATAGTGCAAAATCGGTGTGTTGGGCTTCTTTCTTATCCAGGACGTAGGAGTGAAACTTCAGCCTGAGACTGCTATGTTCAATAAGTTTTTCGGTCATCAAAACCGCTGCCAGGGGTATTCCCGACCTCAGGTGATGCCAATCCAACACAATCTCAACTCCCAGACCGTCTGTCTCCGAACGGTGATAATAGAGCTCGGCCCATTTCTGAGCACGTCCCGAATCCAATCCCAGTATTCGGATTGAATCCCCGTTATTATTCAATCTAAGACCGAGTTTTCCATTAGCTTCAAGAAGGGATAAAGTCCTTTCCTCATGAACAGATTTACAGAGCTTAAAGCCCACAACCTGTGGGCCTAAGCGGAATCCGAAAATACTCTTTTTATCAGGCGGCAGTAGTCCCGGTGGCGTCTTTAAGATAATTTTTTCGCTTGCCAACTCAAAAGATAGAGACTGGTCTTCCCCCACATACATAGACGCCACTACTGCGCTTTCCCCGGTGACCAGGTCGAGCAGCTTCTCTGGATAAGAATAGGGTGAAAACTCAAAAGCTACATAGTTGTCCTTTAGTGGATCAAAACTTACTGCGTTCTCTTTCGACTGATGGGGCGACAATAGGGCGGAAAAGAGAGTTCTTGCGTAACGAAAGTCGATAAACGTGGTCATCTTTAGCCTGCTTCAAATATGGCTTGATAATCTTCGATCATAAATTCTTCGGTTAAAAAATCCCAAACTTTTTCGAATTCATCCTCCGGCATGGTGCGCACTATGGTATCGATATTTTTATTCCCATATTTCTTAAAGAAAATCCCTGGGTAATTAGCAACTTCAGGGGTCTTAATTTTTTCATAATAAAAGATAGCTTCTTCAGCAGTCGAGGGCGCCCAGCCCAGCTCATGGAGTACATACAATCGAGGGAAAATAAGAGTAACGGCATGGTATAGTGCCGGTTTCAGCCTCTCCAGGTAAGCCTGATGGAGATAACGAGAAAAATTTATCCTCTCGCGCAACAGTTCATCCTCGAAATTATCTCTCTCACCCGTCACCGGTCTGGTTTCCGTCAACTCCTGATATAAATCCCTGCCGTAAAGTATCACCCGATGGGAGTGGAGATAGTTCCGGTCAAACGGCCATAACTGCAGATGTACTTTGAACATGTTCCTGGAATAGATAATTGGGACTTTGGCTGGGAAGTGTTCGTTGAACCAGGGATTATCTTGTATTCGGAAAACTACGTGCACCGCTCTTAGCGCTTCTTCTACCTCTTCAGCGGAAAGGCCGCTCCGGAGAATACATAATAACTTGTAGCCGAAGTGTGACCCGTCCGAGGCGAGCATAACGGTTTCCAGTTTTTCCTGCAGAAGCTCCGCAATGCCCAACGCCAAAACATTAATTTTCTCCTTTACCTGAGATAGATTGGAAAGGGGTATAGTTTTTTCGTAACCAGGAACGCCGTTGGGCGGGAAATTGTGTCCGCATGTAAAGTTTTCCAGAGCTTTATCGATAACCTCATAAGCCAACGCGCAGGCCGAGAACCTAAAGGCTGAAATTGAGCCGCTATGAAATCGGGTCTCACGCATCTTTATCAACTCTCTTACCACGGGGTTATTCTCTTTTCGATTATCTTCAGACCATCGCTGAAGGCGTTGGAACTGATTTCCCACATTCAGGTACTTTCTGTCGAGCGGTAGGACCGACGAGCAAAATGCTTTATAAAGGCTCCTTCGGGCCGCCACGGCAATATACGGAGTGCCGGGTTCTTCCTTGATTACCGACGACAGAAGCGTGTGATACTTGGCAAGCGCATGAAGAAAGCGATCCCTTTCCGCTTGAGGACTATCGAGCTCGTAATTGTCAAGACGGAGGTCAGGACCGTATATACACTTCCAATGCCTCAGCTCGTCCAACGGTTCTCCGCCCCCGAAATTTTGCCAGAGGTCGAATTCCGGTCTCGTGAATAACAACATATCACGAGACGGGAAAAACCGTTTAAAAGAACTCCACGGCTTTCTAAGGTCATCGTAAAATTTGTGCTTTTTCAACGTCTCAAAAACTATAGCCAGGTCGAAGTCACTTAAACCGGGATATATCTCCCCAACGGCCTGACCATGGGCCAGGTATATGGAAGTGACCCCCGGGAGTGAAGAATAACGTTTTTTCATGAGATATTCGAGCAAGCGGTATATCTGGCAATTGACAAAATACATAGGGGCGTAGCTATTGCCCTGTATCAAGTAATTTCGGCATTTCCTGAGAATATCCCTCTTCAAATTCTTCAGTGTAAGATGCATTTGTGGAGCCAGCGGCATGGCACAACCCTTATCTTAATCTACGACCTACTTTTACTTAAGAAGAAGCCTCAAAGATGAAAAACAGGTTTAATCTATCCTTGTTTTCGTGTCCTGGTTGCTTCGAGATAAATCATTCCCTCTTTAACGCCGCCTATAAACCCACCCAAAACATACGCCCCGTCGGCGATATAACGGATCCCGGAGAATAAAAGTGATTTAAAAGGGTTTCGGGGATCAAACCTCATCCCAAAATACCAGGCAGCCGCCAAGACCGACGTGGACATGGCTAAAATCGCCAGTTTAAAAAACGAGAGTAAAAAAGCGATAACTGCTATCAACAAGCTAAAATGCATTAGGTGGTAGCTGTTCAGAAAAACCATCCCGTAAACCGGGAAAGGTATATCAAAGACACGGGCAATTCCAAAGGGGTTTTTATTATTAGGAGACAGGTCATAACGGTAGAACTGCAGACGACGTCTCCTGATGTGCTTCTTGAAGAGATAGGCATGTCCGTAACCATAATTAAACCATTGCTTCAAGAGCCCCCTCAAGGTATACCGATGAAAATGGGTAATATGGGCGGATGGTTCAAACCAGAGTTCATAGCCGGCTTTTGCCACCCGTATGGAGAGGTCTATATCCTCTCCCGTGCTGCATCTCGGGTCGAACCCTCCGGTCTTGAGAAGAGCCTCCTTACGGAAGGCAGCGTTGGCGGTGGCAAAAAAGGGATGAAAAACGCCTATCCCTTCCTTGGGAAGGTATCCTTTTTGATAACCACTCTTGGTAATATCGATTATCATTAGTTTTCTGCCTCCTGTCTTCCCATTCTCATCAGTGTCTCGGAAATACAAAACTCTTCGACAAGACTGCCGTTTTTTTCTGCCGAGAAGATTTCACCACCCACCGCTCCGATATAAGGGTTTTGATAAAAAGGCTTTACCAGGTTTTCCACCCATGTATTACCTGCTTCGCAGTCATCGTCGGTAAAAAGAATTATGTCTCCACTGGATTCCTGAATGCCCCGGTTCCGGGCTGCGGGGATGCCGGGGGTCGTTTCTACAAAAGTCTTTAATGGCAAAATATTCCTAAATTCCTCGAAAACAGACTCATAACTCTTCTTTGAGTTGTTGTCGACGACCAATACCTCATCCGGCTTAAGCGACTGCCCGACTAAAGAGCGGAGGAGCGTCCTGAGATTCTCCGGACGGTCCTTGGTTACGATCACCACCGATGTCCTCAATCGCTCCATGTCACTCATGAGTTAATCTCCTTTAGATAAAGAATCGCTCGGGGAATCAGGCCGGCAATGCCGGTGTCTTTACCTTTAATCTCGTTCCGGTAAGCCCCGGCCAGGCCGTTCAGCTCACCAGGAAGCGGAATACCCTCCTCCGCCAACGACCGTTCTATGGCCGGTAGAGTGAGGGGATAAATAATCTCACTCCTCTTCGCCGAGCGGTTCATGATAACTAGTTGGGCGGTTTTCCAGAATATTCTGAGAAAATCCAGATTGTTCAACTTATAAACCGAGGGATTCTGGAGCAGTTGGTAAAAGAGCATTTTTTCTTCCCAGAAGAAATGTTCCACGAACGGATTCCAGGCGAAAGAAGTATTTGGCTGGTAGCTTCCTCCATCAACCGTGAATTCGGGACGGCTGAGTAATTCGAACAAATCTGGGTTGCTCGAAGGGGTTAGAATAGATTGCCAGCTCATTTTAAGGTCATCCGGGTCAACCTGAAAAGCGGCGTTTGGAAGCAAAAGAAAGAGTCTTATTCTAGACCGTAAATGCGGACCGGTGCTCCAGTGGAATTGATTGAATGCCGTAATTTCCCGTACGGTAGGAACCCTTTCCGGATTTATCCTTACCATCAGCAGGAGTTCGTCAATGTTGAAATAAGCGCTAGAAGCCAGATACGCTCCGAAGTAGCTATCCGGCCAATTCTCTTTCACAAAGTGGACCAGACTTCCGATGTGGGTGTCTTCTTCTTCATTCAAGATCATTTCACCTTTCGCACAGTCAACCCTCTGCGCTACGTCCCTAAGCGGCCTGGCGTAGGGATGATTCCGGCTCTCTCCGTAAAAATGGTCAAGATAACTTATGACGAAATCGTTGGCCTCGTCAAGAATGCTCGGCTCATCCGAACGAAAACGTACCTTTGCTTTTTTCTCCAATTTGCTCAGGAAGGCGAGCTCCTTGCCTTTAAACTGGGGGCTGGACAGTTCAAGAGCTTTTTTTCTGTCGAATTCTAATATCCCATGGTTTAAGGCCAGGTTCATTTTGAGAATTTCACTTACTGTCTTGTAACAGGCATTGTTCCGTGTCACCGCCTCGTCGTTATACTTTCTTGCTTGAAAGAACCGCCAGGCAAAAAGAGACCACCATACTTTGATCTCGGTGAAAAACCCGCCGTACATCTTCTCGATGGGAAGCTCGGCAAGGTCGGCCAGATAGTCTTTCCCGTAAAGAAGCTTCCAGATTTTTTTCCCCTCCATGAAGCGGTACTGAAAATAGTCGTTTGTCTGATATTGGTTGTAAAACGTACCTTCATCATAAAATTCGAGGGTTCGGTCCAGCAGTGTGGTAACCTGCACCAACCGGTTGTATTCCTGATGCAATTCTCTCTCGTCTTCTTCGTTCAATCGCTCACCAATAACGGCGAAATCAACGTCGCTCACCAGAGGAAGGATTTCCCCTTTTGCACCTCCCCGTCTCAGGTAAACTGCTTTAATCTGAGGATATTTTTTGAAAACGCCTAGTGTGACCCGGATTACCAAAGCATAGATTGCCCGGTAAATTTGAAGAAAAGGAGGAAACGAAGTTGCCAGGACAAATCTTCGTATCAAAAGCTTGATTGAGACTTTCCTCATCTCGGTTTTCCATTATTCAAGACGTATTCATAAGCTGCTTCTGTCTTCTCTGCCGTTTTTTCCCAGGTAAACTCCGAGGTAACCAGTCTCCTGGCATTCTCCCCTAGCTTATTTGCAGTTTCTGTGTCCTCAAGCAGATTAAGGATGGCGTCTGCATAAGCAGATATATTCCCATTTTCGATGACCCATCCCGTCTTTCCGTGTTCGATATTCCTGGCGGATCCTTCGAAAGAAATGATTGGTTTTGCAGCCGCCATGTAATTAAGTAGCTTCTGGGGAATTCCGTCACAGTCGGTACGAGGATTCAGTGCAATATCCGCCCCGGCCAGATACCCGGGAAGACTTTTAAACTCGGATGAAACTACGTCGATATTACCTCGAATCCCCAGTACACCGGCCAAGGGCTCGTAATAATCAAACGGGGAATCGGAGACGATAAGAAGACGAACATCCCCACGCTTGTTCAGCACCTCCCTAAAAACCTTGAGGAGAAGGTCGATTCTCTGATAGGCGGCCAGATTACCGGCATAAATCAAGGTTTTCTTCCCATCAGGGGAGAGCCTTCGCTCCTCAGGCCCAACCTGGAAATACTCAGATGAAACTCCGTTCGATACAACGCTAATATCCTCCGGAGACATACCGGCATCTTCAATCAGCTTCTTCTTTATCTCGTACGTCACTGAAATGACGTGGTCCGCACGCTTGGGGAGCCAATGGTCGACACGCTGACCGAATCCTTTTTTTATCCTGCTGGGCCATCCAAGCTCGTGATAAAAGGGAAATTCAGATTCAAGGAGGGTATGTGCATCGTAAATGAGGGGATGCTTCGTTAATTTCCGCACGCAATGAGAAATAAAAAGCCCCTCGTAATTATGAGCGTGGATAAGGTCGATATCGTATTTCCTCAAGACCTTCAAAAGTTTGATGGCTAAGAGTGAATCTAAGATAATAAGCTTTTGATAGGTCGGGCCTGGAGATAATTTGCCATATGTTTTTATGTTTGGGATACGGTGAATTTGAAAACAGGAGTGGACAGGGACTTCACCAAGATGATAGGTTACCACATGCACCTCATTCCCCCTCCCAGAGAGGGCTTCGGCCATCCTTAAAATCCTTATAGGAGTCCCCCGGGGATAGGGGAAGGGACATGCCGCTACCATTGCGATTTTATAATGTTTTTTCATTATCCGCGTTTCTTCTATCCTTTGATTCTTTCGGCGATAAAATCAGCTACGAACTCGGCGTTGGCATCTCGATCATAGCCGAGACGAAGCTCATAAGTCTGGCTATGCCGGGCCAGGACCAAAGAGGCTCGAAACCTGGAAAAGAGGATGGGAAATTGCCTGGCGATATCTCCAAAGTCGAAGCGGAGAAGGTATTCCATCAACTGGGGCAAGCCCACCCCCATCACACAAAGACGAAAAAGGGCGGTGAATGCTCTCCAGGTAGAAATTTTGATAATCTGCGGTTTAGACGAATGTATCCGCTTCCCCACAAAAAGAAATCCGGGCTGGGCAGCCGGTGCGATTTGGTCTTTGAAGTAAACTACGTCTATGAGCGTCTTAGGTTCGTAGTGCGTTCGCCTAAAGGGTTTTAGGTATTTCTCCGGGATGTAGAGAGGAGTACCTTCCGTTACCCCCATACGAATAGGGAATGGGTATAAAATACCGTTTGACGACACCAGAGGAACCTCTTCCGAAAGAAGCGAGAACTTTTTATTCTTAAGGAGGGAAAGGGTAAGGGTCGTCTTTCCACCTCCCATCGGGAGTAGGCAGAGTACCGCCTTCCCCTCATAGACAACCCCCATCGCATGAATCCGGTGGAGTTTATTTCTGTCGAGCAGCTCCCCTACGCGACTCATGATTATGAGATAACACTTCTCATACAAAATGTCGCGGGATTGGCTGTAAACCTCCACCGAATTACGGGGGCAATCCTGTATTACCAAGGCCTTTCCGAAAGAGTCGAAATAAAGCGTGTCTCCATGCTTGTAAACTACAGAGTCCTTGGTATGGTAGGCGGCCAAAACACCCTCCGGGATCTTGTGGTATGGAGGGACCTCCAGGAAGACCGAGACGTTAACCTCCGGTGTTTTCTCTTCCTCCGATGTATTAACACGAAAATAGGAAAAATCGCTCTCGAGGAAAGAAGAGAGCTTTTCGTCGTTTGATACCACTTTTAGAAAAATACCATGAAAATCAAAGTAAAGAGTCTCATAAGACATGGTCTAATTCCTCTCTCAATAAGCCGACCGGTTCCCTAGAACACAAAACCCGTAGCTCTTGAAAATTGAGTTTTATCAACCACACTGCCAGAATAGTCTCCGAGACAAATGTCGTCCAAGCCGCTCCTGGAGCACCCCAAAACGGAATAGTTATGCCGTTTAGGATTATGTTTATGATTACACATACGACCATGATCTTTACGATTTTTTTCTCGAGGAAAATAGACTTGCCAACGAGTGATCCGATCATTCCCATATAAAGCACTGGGACACTCAAATAAAGTATTTTAAGAACGGAAATAGAGTCCAAATATTTGGCCCCAAATACTGCCGGCATGATAAAACCCGCTCCCATAACTACAGCCAAAGTAATACCCCCGCCTATAATTCCAGTGACCAAGAGCATTTTCCTGAATAAAGTACGTATAGAGTGCCAGTTTTGACCGGCGGCCATTTCCGAGCAAATAGGGAAAAAAATCATCCCGATTGGCAGGATTAAGAAACGGGATGCTTCCAGTAATTTATAAGCGGCTTCGTATGTTGCCACAACCGAATAGGGTTTCAAAAACCCCAGCATGAGTGTGTCCACCTTAAAATGAACAAGACCAAGGGCACTCATGAGAAAGAATGGAAATGATATTTGAACGACCCGTCGAACAGAGTCTTCGCTCCAGGAAAATTTTAGCCTTCCGACTTTTAGTCGGAATATTATGAAGGCGATTAATACTAAAAGGGCATTCGCGGAGATATAGCCAGCCAGTATTTCGGTCAGGCTACCCTTGGAGGCGACAATGGTGATAATTAACCCGACCAAGAACAGTCTTGTGCTGACCCCAACTATTACGTTATATATCACTTTCTTGAGTCCGAGGAATAGTGCCCCAAAGCTTTGATAGAGCCCGTCTAAAGAATCATAAACCGAGGTCAGAAAGATAACCAGCACGAGGGCGGGCTTAAATATGAATGCAAACCCGTTCAAGATGATAAAATATAGACTAAAAAGAAGAAGACGAAGTGATATCACTTCGGAAAAGTATTGGGATGCTTTTTCCGGGTTAGCGGCAACCTCTCGTATGATATAGTTATCCGTGCCCAAGTTCGCAAACAGGCCGAAAAAGTTAGCTAAAGCAGCGGCGAAGAAGAACTCTCCCATCTCTTCTTTACCCAGATAACGTGTCAGTATGCTAAGTATTAGATAGCCAGCGACCTTGTAAAAAAAATGTGAAGAGGCAGCCAGGAGTAAATCCTTTTTGACCTTCTGCCAATCCGTGCTTGTTAGGGACATCAAATTTTCTTCCTACAGATCACAACCAGGTAGGGACGACAGAAAGGAGCCAAATAGTACAAAAAATCTACGAAGATACCCTTACTGCTTTTATTATAAACCCGGTGTCTTACGTCTATTACCTGGAAGCCAGTATTTCCCAGAAATTCTTTAATCTCTCGTCTCGAGTACTCTCGTATATGACCCATATGACCTACTGTGTGGAGTTTTGCGAATTCTTTATAGGCATTAATTGCCAGACCTTTCCCAAGAGAAAATGAGACCACGTTCTCCAGAGAATAAAGATTTGGCGTCGTTAGTATTAAAGTGCCTCCGGGTTTCAGTACTCTTCTCACCTCTAGCAAGGCAGATATTGGGTCTATTCTGAGGTGCTCAAAAACTTCGTTGAATAAAATTAGCTCAAATCTGCCATCATCTAGCGGGATCCTTTCATTCTCTATATCGCACTTTAGCACCTCAAGACCATGATTTTCAATAAAAGAAGCCCCCCTTTCTGGATAGAGGTCCAAACCAATAACCGGATAGCCCAACTGCTTCAAGCAATAGGTTAAATGGCAAGGCAAAGAGCCGATTTCCAGAATCTCCCCTCCGGCGTAATAACTATCGATCACCTGCAGGTCGCTTCTGTACCGGGCTTTATGACCGGAGAAGTAAGAGGTGTACCTCCGATCCTTTAATACCTCTTTTTCCAGTTCCTCGAGGACGGAGTCATATATCCCCGTACGAAACTTATCTTTGGGCAGTACAGCCATAGGCAATAAATAAGTGCAAATGTTATTTAAACAAGGAAATGAAGAAAGAAAAAATATTCCTCATTTTTTCTGGAATAGATTTACCCCTATGCTAGTATATTTTTTGTCACTAGCATAAGGTATGGAGACGTATTCCTGGTAATAGGATAAGTTATAAGATTTACCGAGCGTCTTATTGATTAATCCCTCAGAGTCGCCACTATGAGATTGTATAACCCAAACCCTATTATGACCTTCTATAGTATTTGCCAGTTCTTTTATGTTTTCTTTGTCGACGGTTATTGTGTCTTCTGGAAACGGCCTTTTAATTAAGTCGGTTCTTCTAGAATAGTAATCGAAGGGTACCTGACTATAACCCGCATTAAACAAAAGCAAATCCCCGTGTTCAGCATTTGTTTCTACGTAGGCTACTACTTCCCTCCAACGTTCTTTGTTAGTCGTCAAATTATACCCCTGAATACCCGCTAAGGAGCCTAGGATGACCAAGCCAATTATAGCCAACTTAAGGTATCCACTGCCTATGCTCCTTATTCCTTTCGCCACCAATAGATAAAATGCCAAAGAGGCCACTATCGTATACCGATACCAATAAATCGGAGCTGAGACCTTAGAAATCACGAATGGCAAAACGATTGGGGTTAATAACCAGACCAATAACAAATAATTTCTATAGAAATTAGACAATCGAACATACCCTTTATTGCCAGCAGTAGAGTTAAGCGATTTTTTCCAATTCGTTCTACCCAGTGATTTTTCATGTGTCGCTAAAGAAAAAAAAGATAATATTAGAAAAAGGCAAAGTAATAAATTAGACCCAGAATACAGCTTAAAAGACTTGATTATCGAATGTATTGAAGGTTCTGGTATCCAACCGATTTTAGATCCACTTTGTGCTCGCAATATTTGCTTTATTAAGATCATAATCCACGGTGTGAATAGAGCAATTAGCACAACTTGCAGTAAAACCCATCTCCTTAAATTTAGCTCAAAACCCTCCCGCTTGGATGATAGAAACAGCGTAAAGATAAAAACATTCTGCGCTATTATGATAAATATGCCAAAGGAATGCACATACACTAGAAAGGTGCTGGATACGACATAACCAATCGAGACTATAAGATTTTTCCCCTTTAGAATTTTTATGAAGAAATACATGGAGAGCAGAATAAGCAAAGACAGGAGACTATACATTTTAATTTCCTGGGAATAATAGATGTGAAATGCTGATAATGCTAATATTAAGGAACTCAAGAGCCCTGTCTCTCTATCAGAAATTAAACTTCCCACCCGATAAACCATGAATATCGAAAGCAGGCCGAATATCAGTGATAAAAATCTGGTAGAAAATTCAGAGTCACCAAACAAACTAATCCAGAAATGTAGAATGATGTAATACAGCGGTGTATGAACATCTTTAGAAGTAGCAACTAAAATCTGAAATGGACTTAAATTAGCCCATTTAATCGATACTGCCTCATCCAGCCAAATACTCTCACTGCCCAAATCATAGATTCTGAGAGATATACCAACAAATAAAATTATTAGTATTACAAATTCACTTCTAATTGATTCCAGTTTTAAATTCTTCAAGATTTTCATCATCAAAGTGGGCGATGATCTAACCGCTCGGTCTTAATTTTGCATAAGCCCGATTGGAACTTCTCCTTGACTTTTCTCATATAGCTGTGACTCAAGGGGCGAAATGTCATAAAGTAAAACTGTTATCTTTTTTAACTGTCGAGTCTCCACAAGTTTGTACTTGCTTTGCAACGACAGGATAAAGTGATTATGCTGGTTCTCCAGACGATGAAGATTTCTTACGATTATCCATACACGGCGGTATTGGACCGAAAGTTGGTCAAGAAAGCTTCTATCAAGGTCAGGCCACCGACCTTTTTGAAATCTGCTGGCGATGTAAGTTCCCGACGAACGGTATATAGCATCCGGGATCTTATCCCGTGAACCAAGTCTGTGAAGGTAGTAGTCAAAAGGCAAACTCACATAGGGAGGGAAGAAGAGAACTGTGTCTCCTGGTTGTATCATAGATACTACAAGTCTAGTCGCACTTCTCCAATCTTCACCTCCTTCCTTATCATAACCCGAGTACCAACCTATTACCGCACGTCCCGACAGAACTATTAGTATGATAAGTATAGTTGCAAAAACCCAAGGATAACGTATATAACATAAGCCAACACTTGCGGAGAGAACAAGAGGTAGGAGGCATATAATGAAGAAACGTGGCCAAAATATAGGTTCGATGAACGAATAGGAGAAGGCGATTATTATAGGAATGAATAACCAGATTAGCAAGAAGGTGTAGCGCCAGGTATTAAGGGATGTCTTAGAACCTAACCACGTCCTGACAGCAAGGAAGAAAGCAATAGAACATGGTATAAGGTATACCACCAGCAGCAGACGACCACCTCGTCCTACTAGCTCGTAGAACAATTGGTATATGCTATATAGGTTAGGCTGATGAATCCAGCCTAAACCTACATTGCCTCGACTCAATATAAAGAGAACCAAGGGTACTAAAAGAAGAATGATAATCACACCACTAACCACCAGCCCTTTCCACGAGACATTTTGTCGACGCAAAAAAACCAGTGATATGGTGTGAGCCAACAAGACTATAACCGCGAAGAAATGTGCATAAACAGCCAGCACGCTGCTAATGATGTAGGCAATCCAGAGTTTCCTGGAAGGTCGCTCTATGCTCTTTACAAAGAAATATGAGGAAAGGGTAACCAACAGGAGTACGAGGCTGTAACCTCGGGCCTCTTGGGCGTACCGGATAAAAAAGGCATTCACAGTAAGAAGCAATGCAGTAATGATCCCCACTTGTAACCCAAATAAGCGTGCCCCAAGCGCATAAGCCATCGGCACTGTAGCCAGGGCGAAAAGGACGGAAAGACTTCTGACTACAAATTCACTCTGGCCTATATTTACCCACCATTTTAGCAATATATAGTAGAGACCCATATTTGCCTCACCCTCGGATAAGATTCGCAAGAGAGTCGTCCAATCCTGCTGGGCCATGGTAACGCTAAATGCCTCATCTAGCCAAAGACTCTTTTTATCCAAAAAGAGGAACATCAACACGGATGCCAATATAAAAACCAGGGAAACAGCACCTAAAGTATGCACAGGCATAACAAGATCTAGATACTCTTTCGCTTGGGCTTGGAATGACTTTTGCCCCGTTTTCCCTTGTTTCCAGAGAAAAAAGCGTCCTAGTTCCTTTTTTCTTTTGATATTCATCTCATTAATTTTCTTAGCTAAGAGACTATTTATCGCAAGTAAGGGTTTTACCAGGGAGGAGTTTGAATAAACAGCTTGGAAAGATTATGGAGCTATGCAATAGAATCGAAACGTAAGCAGAATCATCAGACTATATATCCTGGCCTCCTGAGGAATAATGAATGTGAACATAGAAAGTGTTAACAGAAAGTCACGGAAAATATCTACCTCTTTATTAGATGTTAGGCAGCTAACTTTATTGCCAAGCCCTCGATGACCAGTCCATATCCAAGTTAGAATTTCTTCACCGATTCAAAAGACAAAAATTTTACACTGCTATTTTGAAGAAATTCCGGGCAATAACAACTACGTACTTCAAGAATGATCTATGTTGATGCTCTATAGCAATAACCCGCCTTCAGAAGAGGTTCTAAAAAACCCGTCGTATAAATTACTTAATTCCTTTCTCATAACACTCCTCGACAAATGAATACGTTCATTAAAATACCCTCAAAAACATACTCAGGATCATATGATTAACTTAAATAAACCTCTTCACCTGACTCCAGAAAAACTTCGCCAGGAAATCCAGAAGATTCTTGCCCGCCCGCTCCAATGGACTCTTTATCAGCTCGGTACTATATGGGACCGGGCCACCTACGAGAATTTCACGGTCTGGGGTTTTTCTCGATTTTTGGACGATTCGCCGTTTTTCTAGTATTTCGACTGGATGTGAGAATATCCAAAAAAGGGCTTTAAGCCACTCGCTAAACCACCCCTTTCCGATAACCCCGCCTAGCTGAAAGGCTTCATAAACAAAGAACATAGGAGATAAAAGAAAAATAGTTTTAAACTGATAGTTTTTAAGAATCAGTTGCCACCTGTTGCGAATAAGACAATAGACTCGCACCCTGGAGTAGCTCTTCCCTTCTCGCAGTGATAGCCTATCTGTCCCCTCACCGTGATAACAACAGGCTGAGGGTACAGATAAAACCTCGTATCCCCTAATTCGGGTCCTAAGCCCGAAGTCATGATCCTCATAATTGAAGATAAAGCTATCGTCAAAGGGATCCACTCCTTCCCATTTTCTGCGGTCTACCAGGAAACAGGCGGTGACCAATGAACTAATTTTTCTGGTGCTGTTCGCTGCTGAAGATACCGGCTGGTTTACGTTATGAAGTGTCATGAGTCCGAGAATATGACTATCCGCACCGTCGTATTGAATCAGGTCTCTCCTGTCGGCATAAAGAACACGGGGCATTGCTACGGCCGCCAGGGGATTGTCACCAATTGCCTTTAAGAGCCTGTCAGGACATTCAGAGGAAAGATATACATCGTTATCCATGAAAAGAATTAGGTCGTTAGATGCCGTTTTAAATCCCACATTCCTGGCTGCTCCGGGTCCGAGGTTATTACCGAGTTTGACTACCTTTACGCCGGGAAATCGGTCATTGACTATCTCCAGACTCTTATCTACCGAAGCATTATCGATCAAAAGAATCTCTTTGAATTTTCCCCTTTGAGCAATAACAGACCCGAGCGATTCTTCTAGGTAACGCTCTCCGTTATAATTTATCAAGCAAAGCGTAAGACAAATATTCATTATCTAGGCTATAACTAGTGCTGGTTATCGTATTTGCCAGCAAAGACTCTACATATTCAACCATAACAATGCGTAGAAGGCTTAAAAATGTGATAATAAGCAGGTCACCGGTGGTTCGTGAATGGTTATCTTTAATCAGTTAAATGGAATTGGGACGGTTAATCAGACGGGTCCCTCAATGTAGCTCCGCCCTCTTAATTCACCCAAAATTAACAAATTTTTGCCCTACAAGTCAATAGGACTTCGTTACCGTAGTCGAAGCGACAAAGGTATTAATCCTTCAATATATATAAGACTCTAGACTTAACCAGCAGGGCTTTAATACGAATATCTTCCTGAGCTACTGCCGGAAGCGAACGAGCATCTCGTATATTCATGCATTATATTGCACATGATTTATAACAGAGTGTAAACTATTTTATGCACCGATTAGTAAGTAAAACTTGAAAGGTTGAATGATCCTAGAACCTTCTAAGATTCGTATGCAAGCTTGTCCATCATATCGGCGAACTTACTCCAGTCAATTCGCTTACTTTTTTTGCGGAATCTTCCAGTCCAATAGAGCGAGCCTTGCCCAATTTCCAGTGTGCCTATTTTCTCGTCGTGCGCGGAAATAGCGAGAAGAAGAGAGTGGCCAGCTTTTGTAAGTTCCGGAACCCGTAGAAAGGCCTTCACCGCATGTACCTGCTCTTTTGTCCGTTTCTTTGCCATCGTCTCTAACCTCCTAACTCATTAAAAGCATTATACTGCTTTGGGTAAAATTAGTGAATTATCAACCTGCTATTATCATTTAAATATGAAACCCGCGAGTATACACATCGGCTGTGCCGGGTGGACAATTCCAAAAGAGTACAACGAGTACTTTCCGGCAACCGGTTCCCATCTTGAAAGATATGCTTCACGGTTTAACGCGGTAGAGATTGACTCGTCGTTTTACCGTTCACATAAGACATCTACTTACCAAAGATGGGCTGAGGCTGTGCCGGAGTATTTCCGGTTTGCAGTTAAGATCCCAAAACAGATTACACATGTATCCCGTCTCCAGGATATCAATTTGATTAAACAGTTTCTTGAGGAGGTGAGTGGTTTGGGTGATAAACTCGGTCCATTTTTGGTACAACTACCACCCAGTTTATCTTTCGATGAAGAAATAGCAAAAACCTTCTTTGCGGAGTTTCGAAGGCTATTCAAAGTAAAGGTGGTTTGCGAGCCGCGCCACAAAAGCTGGTTCACCGCTCAAGCTGACGAATTGTTAGCCAGATTCCTAGTGGCAAGAGTAGCGGCCGACCCTGCCCCTACACCATCAGGGGGTAAGCCAGGCGGATGGAATGGCCTCGCCTATTTTCGTCTGCACGGTTCACCGAAGAAATACTATTCTGCTTACACTTATGAACAACTGAAATCAATCGCCAAATCGGTAAAAGAACCTGCCGGCTCGGCTGAGACCTGGTGTATTTTTGACAACACCGCCGCCGGTGCGGCGATACCCAATTCTTTAGCATTGTCGGAGCTTCTGATGGATAGGTGATGGAACGCCCCCTGCAAAAGAGACCCTGGCATCACGTTGACTAAGGTGAGGGTTTAAATTAGACTGAGCGGTAATATTTCATATCGGCGATAGATAAGATGCAAGCAGGGTTGAGAAGTAAGACGGTATGCGTCTCTTGCGCTTCTAGTAGTAGCTGCGACCCAGAGTACATGGAATCTGCTTATGAGCTCGGTCGCCTGCTGGCTAAAGAGTCATACACCATTATTTATGGAGGGGGCGGAATCGGATCGATGGGTGCTCTGGCCGATGGTGCGCTTGCCGAAGGCGGACGAATTATCGGTGTCATCCCCAAGTTTATGTCCGACCTAGTGTCGGTTCGCCCCGGTTTATCCGAGGTGAAGCTGGTTGATGACATTCAAACTCGAAAGCGTTTAATGATCTCCGAGAGCGATGCGTTCATAACCTTGCCCGGAGGCTCAGGCACTTTGGAAGAGCTTTTTGAAGCTATCACCCTCAAGCGGCTGGGCATCTATCTTCAGCCGATTATAATGGTCAATACTAAAGGTTTCTTCGACCCCTGTGTCGAGCTTTTGAATCGATGTATCTCCGAACGGTTCATGGACAAAAGACATGGAGAAATGTGGCAGTTGGCATCAAGTCCTAAAGCGGCGATAGAGGCAATCGAGCGGGCGCCTGCTTGGTACAGAGAGGCGCGGAATTTCGCAAGGGTATAGCCGGCTAGCTCGTTGATAAATTCTTACTGGTGAAACTTCCCGATGTCCTGCTCATTCATCTGTTCAGCTTCGAGTTGATAGACCTGAGAATACATATATAAACCGGGAGACACAATGTCGCAGCTCAGGCTGGCCACCTACTTTAATTCAAACATCGAATGTGATTTTTGTGATATCGTAAGCGGCAAAACCAGTGCGTATATAGTTTTTGAGGATGAGCCCTCACTAGCATTCTTGGATAATAGACCGTTATTTCCGGGCCATTGTCTGCTGATACCCCGAAAGCATATCCCAACCCTGATTGACCTTGATTCGACTCTGATCGAGAAGATATTTCTGAATGTAAAAAGGTTGACCCAGGCGGTGGAATTGGCTATGCAGGCTGAGGGCAGCTTTGTCGCACTGAACAACAAGGTCAGCCAAAGCGTGCCGCATCTACACATCCATATAGTTCCCAGAAGAAAAAAAGACGGATTAAAAGGATTCTTCTGGCCCAGGGCTAAATATAGGGATGACGAACACATGAAAGAGGTTCAGAGCAAGATTAGAGAGGCACTTTCTACAGTTTCAAGAGACGGCTAAAACCCGCTGTGTTTTTAGCTTGATGATTCACTGTGGGTGGCCATGGGACTCCCGCCTTCATTGCAAATAAGCTTTGTCGCGAATCCACTCATCCGTCATACCCGAACGTTCCCCAATAAAAACATTTGGGGACAGGATTAATCGGGTATCCACTCATCTGTCATACCCGAATGCATTAATCGGGTATCCATTTTTAAAACCTGGATTCCTACTCCCCGACCATGGTCGAGGACAAGTTCCGCAGGAATGACCGTACACAATTTCTCGCTTACTACTGCTAACGACCCCAGGTCAATTTTCAACCGAGGGCATTTCCCCCATAAAACAACTTGGAAAGTAACCGTATTAATTTACAATGATATGCATGGGTTCGATCACCGATGTACCCGGAGTAAGGGGCGGACATTTCTCTGATTTTGAAGCCATAACCGGTTGCACGGTCATATTGTTTGACCGTGAAGCAATAGGCGCAGTCGACTTAAGGGGCGGCGGAACGAGCACAAGACAAATCGATGGACTCCTACCCTATCATTCCTTTGGGAAAGTCCACGCCATTCTTCTAACCGGCGGCAGCGCCTATGGCTTGGATGCAGCGGGCGGGGTGATGAAATATCTTGAGGAAAAAGGAATCGGACTGGATGTCGGCTATGGCCGGATAGTTCCTTCCGTTCCCACGGCAGTGATCTTCGACCTGGGAATCGGCAACGGAAAAATAAGGCCGGATGGAGAGATGGGATATAAAGCCTGTCTCGCCGCCTCGTCTTCTCTTGTAGAAGAGGGAAGTATCGGCGTAGGAACCGGCGCCACCATCGGAAAGATATTCGGCATCAAAACAGCAACGAAGGGTGGTATCGGATGCGCAAGCTACACTTTGGATAACGGAGCGGTTATAGGAGTGATTGTTGTGGTCAATGCATTCGGCGATGTAGTAGATCCCAATAGCGGCGAGGTAATAGCTGGGGTAAGAAATTCACCCAAGGGGAAGGAGTTTCTCGGCTCTGTTGAATTGTTTAAAAAAGGGTTTACCAGAACGGTAGAGCCTTTTGAAAACACCACCCTTGCTGTCGTTGCCACAAATGCTAAATTCTCCAAGGCTGAGCTTATCCGCATCGCCCGGGTAGGACAAACCGGCCTCTCCAGGGTCATCAAACCGGCACACACCATTTCAGACGGAGATCTGGTTTTCGCCGTATCCTGCGGAGACCTCGACGCAGACGCCAATGCGGTTGGCATCATCGCCGCCGAGCTTATCTCCGAGGCAATAATAAGAGCGGTGAAAACCGCTAAAAGCCTGGGCGGGATACCGAGTTGGGAGGAGATAAACAGATAACATAGTGACAAAACATCGTCTCAACATTTGACTTTCAAGAAGAGTAATGAGTTAAAATTTCATAAGCATAAAACCTCAAAGTTAAGTCATTCCCTATCTTTCTTTATTATGAGGCAAAAGGGTTAACTTTTACTACGTCGATTTTGGTGATGTTTGCTAATGTACCGGTTCAAATCATCGCCATACATCTTAAGCTTTTTGGCAAGTGGAAATAAAATCTTACGCGTTTCCTCCAGGGCATCATTTACTTCCTCAAGCGTTGGCCTATATGCGCGTTGATGAATAACTTGATTCCTTAAGTCTGCTACTTTGCAGTACTTTAGCCGGATTAGGAGACCAGATAGTTTTGGATCAGCAATGGATTTTATGTCCTTATCTGAAGGCTCTGATGGCTTCTTTGGTAATGCATTGATGCTTGCTTCAGCTTCGACCAATGAGCTTAGCGACTGCTGTCGAAGCACTTGAAAAAAGAATAGGTTCCGCATTGCTACGAATGGGTGCTTCTTAACCTTACCATAGAAAAAACCGGCGAGACGGTTCAATTGGTTAATGTCTCGCATTGAATCCGTGACGTAGGGCCAATAAAGAAGTTTGACACGAAGATATTGGCTAAAGAATACTTCAAAAGCTTGAGCCAAGTTTAGAATGCAGTACATATAATGTTTTGCGTCTCGGAGTTCATAGCAATCATAAATCAGCATTTCGTAAGCTGAGTTTATAGAATCACCGCTAATATTAAATGGTTGACAGCAATTGAGGCAATTCACCTGCTTACTACCTATCGGCGTAAGGTCTCTGAGGTCGGAGGCACGGTTGAATACATTCTTAAAACCGCACGATGGACAGCGTGCGATGAAATTCTCATAGGTTGTGTGCTTTTCTTTGGCGTCTGGAATTTCAGTCATAACTACCCTTTGGTCTGACTAACTACTCATTAAAAACAATAGAGATTCTAACAAATGGGACTTGCGTGGTATAAATATCGACATTCTTTTTAATCAATCTCGTCAGGCATCTTTGTCTTCATCAAAAGATTCTGAGATTTCAAGTATCGTACTAGCTTTTTCTGAACTCGGCAATTCTTCTACCTTTCGCAATCTACGCCGAACTGCTCGCGTGCGAGTATCTACATCTTCAATTTTATTTGATGCTTCTTGCAACTTTTTCTTAACAGCATCTATTGCAGAGCCAAATTTATCGAATTCCGTTTTGACAGCGCTTAGTATTTTCCATACCTCACTCGATTGTTTTTGTATTTTGAGTGTTCGAAAACCCATTTGCAGGCTGTTAAGTAATGCTGCAAATGTAGTTGGTCCCGTAACAACAACCCTGTAACTATGTTGTAACTCTTCTATTAGACCTGGCTGTCTTATAACCTCAGCATAAAGTCCTTCAACAGGAAGAAACATAATTCCAAAATCTGTAGTGTTAGGTGGATAGAGATATTTTAATGATATCTCTTTAGCACAACTGATTGCTCTTGCCCTTAACGAATTACTCGCCTCCGTCACCGAGGTGAGGTCAGCTCTTTCCTGTGCATCAACTAGTCGCTGATAATCCTCTATTGGGAATTTAGAATCCACTGGAAGCCATACTACATCCATTTTATCTATGTCCTGTCCAGGTAATTTGATAGCATATTCTACAACCTCGTCGCTTCCATCTTTAGTTTTGACATTTTTCTCAAATTGGTCTGGTGTAAGCATCTGCTCAAGAATAGCGCCTAATTGCACCTCGCCCCATCCACCCCTCGCCTTCACATTTGTTAAAACTCGTTTTAAATCACCTACGCCTGATGCTAAACTTTGCATCTCACCTAAACCCTTATGAACCTGCTCAAGACGTTCTGAGACCAGTCTGAAGGAGTCTCCGAGCCGCTTTTCAAGAGTACCCTGCAACTTCTCATCAACTGTGATTCTCATTTGTTCAATCTGCTTTGCATTGTCTTCTTGAATTTGATTTAATTTTCTCTCAACTATTTCTCGTAAGGTCTCAAGCTTGGTCTCATTCGATAAAGTCAACTTCGAAATATTTTCTGAAAACGTCTCAAGTTGTCCTTTCTGAAGTTGAGCCATCTCGCCAATCCCTTTTAAAACCAAGTCGTTAAATGTCGTCAGAGCCGAGAGAACTTCATTTCGCAGTTGTAACGCCGAGTAATTGCTATCTTCCCTAGTTTTTTCAAGTTTATTACTGATTTCAATTTCGAATGATTTTAGGCTTTGTTCAAGGGTTACTCGAAACCTCTCGGTTGAATCTTGAAACGAGTGTGCTGAAGCTTGAAGTTGATTAGAAAAATTATACAGTGCATTCTGTTGCAATTCACTATTCTCAGTTAAGCGCTTTGATATCGACTCCCCAATAGAAACAAATGTTCTGGTGAGTTCTTCCCGCCCCTCACGAGTCGTGGTTGCTGAATCAATTCTGATTTGTGCTAACTCTTGACGTAAGACATCTTCAAATCGATGTTGTGTATTTTGTAAACTTTCTATGCGAGAAAATAATTCAATTGTTTTATCTGGTTTGTATCTGAATAGTATTTGAAAGATTAATACTACAAGAAGCAAAAATATTACAACAATAACTAGAACTGTTTGAATATTTCCTAATTCTATCATTAATTCTTGCATTCTATTTTCCTCAACCCTCAGAAGTATTAATTATGGAAATTGGGTCACTATCAAACTAAGTCCTAGTTTAAACCCATATAGCTTTTAAATTAAACCCAAATTATGCATGAAAGGGATATTTTTCTAGACAAAAGTGCCTCCAACTATAGTAAAATAAGGGTGTTTCACAAACCTTAAAAGCTATAGAGGAGGCACTGAACAAGTGAAAAAGAATATATCTCAAAAAAGAGGGACAGGCAATCAAAAAATAAAGGAGGTCTTTGAGCAGTTCACCGGGAGTAACCTCACCCGGTTCGGGGGCACAGGGCTTATAAGGAGATTCTTTAAGAGACACCGTATCCAGGAGAGGATAGAAGAGAGGGTGAAAGTAGAGGGCCGGAGGGTGAGTAAATATAGCGTTGGTGCGATGTTCACGAGCCTTCTTTACGGTATCTTTTTGGGTTATCCGAGGCCGAGCCATATGAAGGGTCTCTGTACCGACAGGGTATTCCAGAAGGTAGCGGGCATTTTCGGCTTCCCGGTTCAATCCACCATAAGCCGCTTCCTCTCCGCTCTGCGGGTTGAAGGGTCCAGGGAGATAGCCATGCTTAACTTTGACCTTCTTATGGGGTTGAGAAAGGGTCTGAAGTCCTTTAGGAGCATCTGTCTTGACCTGGATTCCCATGTAAGCACTGTGTATGGCAGTCAACAGAGGGCTGGGGTTGGATATAACC